>NZ_JACDCW010000007.1 GCF_013817345.1 Methylibium sp. | reverse complement strand
TGGTCGGCGCGCTGTCGGCCTTCTATCACGACGTGACGGACATCCAGAACCCGGAACACCGCGCCACGGCGGCGAACCGCCTGATCGGCAAGATGCCCACCCTGGTGGCGATGGCCTACAAGTACTCGATCGGCCAGCCCTATATTTATCCGAAGAACGACCTGAGCTACAGCGCGAACTTCATGCGCATGATGTTCGCGACGCCCTGCGAAGAGTACGTGCCCAACGAGGTGCTGGTGCGAGCGATGGACCGCATCTTCATCCTGCATGCCGACCATGAGCAAAACGCCTCCACTTCGACGGTGCGGCTGTGCGGCAGCTCAGGCACCAACCCCTTCGCAGCCATCGCCGCCGGCGTCGCCTGCCTGTGGGGCCCGGCGCATGGCGGTGCCAACGAGGCCGCGCTCAACATGCTGGAAGACATCCAGAAGATGGGCGGCATCGCCAAGATCGGCGACTTCATCAGCCAGGTCAAGGACAAGAACTCCGGCATCAAGCTGATGGGCTTCGGCCACCGCGTCTACAAGAACTACGACCCGCGCGCCAAGCTGATGCGCGAGACCTGCCACGAGGTGCTCGACGAGCTGGGCTTGCAGAACGACCCGCTGTTCAAATTGGCCATGGCGCTGGAGAAGATCGCCCTCGAAGACGACTATTTCGTCTCGCGCAAGCTCTACCCGAACGTCGATTTCTATTCGGGCATCGTGCAGCGCGCGATCGGCATTCCCGTAAGTCTGTTCACCGCGGTCTTCGCGTTGGCGCGCACGGTGGGTTGGATCGCGCAACTCAACGAGATGATCGGCGACCCGGAGTACAAGATCGGCCGTCCGCGCCAGCTTTTTATCGGCGCCACCCAGCGCGACGTCAAACCGATGGCCAAGCGCTGAAACGCGCATCGGCGCCGGCCGTCCCCGGGCGCCGGCTCGGCGGCGACTTTGTTCACTGCCGCTGCGCACAGGCGGCTTTCGCGTTCCAGCGTTCCGGTCATTGGGAAAGTGCAGGAAAATACGGGTTTACTCCCGCTCGGGACTGATCGACCGCCATGACAGGACGCACCCTTTACGACAAGCTCTGGGACGAGCACGTCGTCCGCACCGAGGACGACGGCACGGCCCTGCTCTACATCGATCGCCACCTCGTACACGAGGTGACCAGCCCGCAGGCCTTCGACGGCCTGGAGCTGGCGAAGCGCAAGGTGTGGCGCCTGTCGGCCAACCTGGCCGTAAGCGACCACAACGTGCCGACCACCGATCGCAGCAAGGGCATCGAGGACCCGATCTCCCGCCTGCAGGTCGACACGCTCGATGCCAACTGCGATCGCCACGGCATCACGCAGTTCAAGATGAATGATCTGCGCCAGGGCATCGTCCACGTCATCGGCCCGGAGCAGGGCGCCACCCTGCCGGGCATGACCGTTGTTTGCGGCGACTCGCACACTTCCACCCATGGCGCCTTCGGCGCGCTGGCGCACGGCATCGGCACCAGCGAGGTCGAGCATGTGCTTGCCACGCAGACGCTGCTTGCCAAGAAGGCGAAGAACCTTCTCATTCGCGTCGAGGGACGGCTGTCCAAGGGCTGCGGCGCCAAGGACATCGTGCTGGCCATCATCGGCAAGATCGGCACGGCCGGCGGCAATGGCCACACCATCGAATTCGCCGGCAGTGCCATCCGTGCGCTCAGCATGGAAGGGCGCATGACGGTGTGCAACATGGCCATCGAGGCCGGTGCGCGCGCGGGTCTGATCGCGGTGGACGAGACCACGATCGCTTACGTGAAGGGTCGTCCGTTCGCACCCACGAGCTTGGAGTGGGATCAGGCGGTGAGCTACTGGCGCACGCTGCAGTCCGACGCCGATGCTCACTGGGACCGCATCGTGGAGCTCGATGCAGCGCGGATCACGCCTCAGGTCACCTGGGGCACGTCGCCGGAAATGGTGCTGTCGATCGAGGGCAGCGTGCCTGATCCGGATCGCGAGAAAGACGCCAACAAGCGCGACGCGATCGAGCGCGCCCTGGCCTACATGGCGCTCGAGCCGAACAAGCCGATCGGCGATATTCGCATCGACAAGGTCTTTATCGGCTCATGCACCAACTCTCGCATTGAAGACCTGCGCGAGGCCGCCGCCGTCGTGCGCAAGGTCGGCGGACGTATCGCCGCGAACGTGAGGCTGGCGTTGGTGGTGCCGGGCTCCGGCCTCGTCAAGGCGCAGGCCGAACGCGAAGGGCTCGATGCGGTGTTTACCGCCGCTGGATTCGAGTGGCGCGAGCCGGGTTGTTCGATGTGTCTGGCAATGAATGCCGATCGGCTCGAGCCCGGCGAGCGTTGTGCTTCCACCAGCAACCGCAATTTCGAAGGCCGCCAAGGCGCCGGGGGCCGCACCCACCTCGTCAGCCCGGCGATGGCCGCCGCCGCCGCGCTGGAAGGCCATTTCGTCGATGTCCGGCGCCTGTTTTGACAAGGCAGTAGCCAGGAGACGTTCATGAAGCGCATTGCATTCGCCCTGATCGCCTGTGTTTCGCTGCTGGTCACTGCGGGCTGCAACACCATGGAAGGCCTGGGCAAGGACATCCAGAAAACCGGCGAGAAGCTCGAAGACGCCGCCGCCAGGAAGAAGTGACACCTCATGCAAGCCTTTCGCATTCACCAGGGACTGGTCGCGCCGATCGACCGTGAGAACGTCGACACCGACGCCATCATTCCCAAGCAGTTCCTCAAGTCGATCACGCGCAGCGGTTTTGGCGTGAACCTGTTCGACGAGTGGCGCTATCTCGACCACGGCGAGCCGGGGCAAGACAGCGCCACGCGCCGGCCCAACCCTGACTTCGTGCTCAACCAGGCTCGCTTTCGCGGCGCCTCCGTATTGCTGGCGCGCCGCAACTTCGGCTGCGGTTCCAGCCGCGAACACGCTCCCTGGGCGATCGATCAGTACGGCTTTCGCGCACTGATCGCGCCGAGCTTCGCCGACATCTTCTACAACAACTGCTTCAAGAACGGGCTGCTGCCGATCGTGCTTGCCGAGCGCCAGGTCGCGCAGCTGTTCGACGAGGTGGCAGCCTTTGTCGGCTATGCACTCACGGTCGATCTGGGGCGCCAGGTCGTCGTCAAGCCAGACGGGACCGAACTCGGCTTCGAGGTCGAGCCGTTTCGCAAGCACTGCCTGCTCGGTGGCCTCGACGACATCGGCTTGAGCCTGCAGCATGCCGATGCCATCCGCAGCTTCGAGGCCGAGCGTTTGCTGCGTCAGCCCTGGCTGGCGCACCGGCTTTGAGGGCGAGGGTCGCCAAGGTGCCGCTCGCGAATCACGCATCACGACAAGGATTGAAACGAGGATGAAGATCGCTGTCTTGCCGGGTGACGGCATCGGCCCGGAGATCGTCGCGGAAGCGGTCAAGGCGCTGCAGGCACTGGACCTGCGCTTCGAGCTGGAAACCGCTGTCGTCGGCGGCGCGGCCTTCGAGGCCACCGGTCATCCACTGCCCGAAGCCACGCTGAAGCTGGCCAAGGCCGCCGACGCGGTGCTTTTTGGCGCCGTCGGTGACTGGAAATACGACAAGCTCGAGCGCGCATTGCGGCCGGAGCAGGCGATCCTGGGCCTGCGCAAGGAACTCGGCCTGTTCGCCAACTTCCGCCCGGCGATCTGCCACGCGCAACTCACCGACGCCTCCAGCCTGAAGCCCGAACTGGTTGCCGGCCTGGACATCCTCATCATCCGCGAGCTCACCGGCGACATCTATTTCGGCCAGCCGCGGGGACGCCGCAGTGCGCCCGATGGCCATTTCCCCGGCGCCGAGGAAGCGTTCGACACGATGCGCTACAGCCGCCCGGAGATTGAACGCATCGCCCACGTCGCTTTCCAGGCAGCGCGCAAGCGTGGCGGCAGATTAACCAGCGTCGACAAGGCCAACGTCCTCGAAACCTTTCAGTTCTGGAAAGACGTGGTCAGCGAAGTGCATGCGCAATATCCCGACGTGCAGCTCGACCACCTGTACGTCGACAACGCGGCGATGCAGCTCGTCAAGGCGCCCAAGCAGTTCGACGTGATCGTCACGGGCAACATGTTCGGCGACATCCTCAGCGATGCCGCCGCCATGCTCACCGGCTCGATCGGCATGCTGCCGAGTGCCTCGCTCGATGCCGACAACAAGGGCCTGTACGAGCCCAGCCACGGCAGCGCGCCCGACATTGCCGGCAAGGGCGTGGCCAATCCCCTGGCAACCATCCTGAGCGCGGCCATGATGCTGCGCTTCAGCCTGAATCAAGAGGAAGCGGCGACGCGCCTGGAGGCTGCGGTGCAAGGGGTGCTCGAGGGCGGGTTGCGTACGGGCGATATCGCGAGCGCCGGTTGCCGCGTCGTCGGTACGCAGGCGATGGGTGATGCCGTGGCGGCACGGCTGCGAGCACAGCGCTGAGGCGCCGCAGCTTCGTGATGCGCGGCGCGACCTCAGAATGACGATTGGCAGACAGAGCAGGTGAACGAGATGGCAACGACGGTGGTGGGTTTGGTGGGTTGGCGCGGCATGGTCGGCTCCGTGCTGCTCGAACGCATGCAGGCCGAGGGCGACTTCGATCTGATCGAGCCGCTGTTCTTCAGCACCAGCAATGCCGGTGGGCAGGCGCCGTCGATGGCGAAGAACGAAACGACGCTGCTCGATGCGTACGATATCGATGCGCTCAGGCGCTGCGATGTCGTGCTCACCGCTCAGGGCGGTGACTACACGGGCGAGGTGTTTCCCAAGCTCCGTGCCGCCGGCTGGAAAGGCCACTGGATCGACGCTGCCTCCACCTTGCGCATGCAGGACGACGCGATGATCGTGCTCGATCCGATCAATCTGCCGGTCATCAGGAACGCGCTGGCCAAGGGCGGGCGCAACTGGATCGGCGGCAATTGCACGGTGAGCTGCATGCTGATGGGCGTGGGCGCCTTGTTCAAGGCCGGTCTGGTCGAGTGGATGAGCTCGATGACCTACCAGGCCGCCTCCGGCGGCGGCGCGCAGCACATGCGCGAGCTGCTCACGCAGTTCGGCACGCTGAACGCTGAAGTGAAGGCGCTGCTCGACGACCCCAGGAGCTCCATCCTCGAGATCGACCGCAAGGTGATCGAGCTTCAGCGCAGCCTTGGGGGCGCGGCGACCGAGCACTTCGGCGTGCCGCTCGCCGGCTCCCTGATTCCCTGGATCGACAAGGATCTGGGGATCGGCAAGGAGTCCGGCGAGCCTGGCTGGGGCATGAGTCGCGAGGAATGGAAAGCCGGCGCTGAAACCAACAAGATTCTGGGCATCGGTCCGGGCTTCGACGAGCCGGCCATCCCGGTCGATGGTTTCTGCGTGAGAGTCGGTGCCATGCGCTGCCACAGTCAGGCGCTCACCTTCAAGCTCAAGAAGGACGTGCCGCTGGCCGATATCGAGGCACTGATCGCCAGCGACAACGACTGGGTCAAGCTCGTGGCGAACAACCGCGAGGCCACGCTCACCGAGCTGACGCCAGTGGCTGTCACCGGCACGCTCACGATCCCGGTCGGTCGGGTCCGCAAGCTGGCGATGGGCCCGGAGTACCTCGGTGCCTACACCATCGGAGATCAACTGCTGTGGGGCGCGGCAGAGCCGCTGCGCCGGATGCTGCGCATCCTGCTCGAGGCCTGACAGCTGCCGCCCAGCCGGTATGACTTCGTTGCAGGTTTGCAACGAAGCCGGTTTGAGCGAGCAGGCCTTCACGTCATCGGAATGTGACGCGACGCATGAGCTTGTCAGCGTATCTGCCTGATGTTATTGTCTTTTCAGTAAAAGTTGCAGTCGAAGCTCCGGCTCGCTTCAACCGCATCACGGGCGCACCGAGCATCGCCCTGACGCTCGAATCTTGCATTGGGGGACGCTTTGAAACAACCAACACCTCGCGCGCGGCGGGCCGTCGGCCGGTGGTCGCTCAACGCGGTTGCCGCAGCGACATTTGCCATCGCGGCCTGCCTGCCCCAGGATGCGGCGGCCCTCGCGATCGGGCGCCTGTCGGTGCAGTCGGCCCTCGGCGAGACTCTGCGGGCTGAGATCGATGTCGGCGCCATCACGCCTGAAGAGGCGTCGAGTCTGCGGGTGCGGATTGCGGCACCGGAGGCCTTCCGCGCCGCGGGCGTCGAGTTCAATCCTGCGCTGAGCAATGCCACCGTGGTGCTGCAGCGCCGGCCGGACGGCAAGCCCTACCTGCGCCTGACCAGCGATAGACCCGTGCAGGAACCCTTTGTCGATGTGATCCTGGAGTTGAACTGGTCCTCGGGCCGTCTCGTGCGCGAGTTCACGATGTTGTTCGATCCGCCGAGCAACCGCGCTGTGGCGACGGCCCCGGTGCCTGCGCCGGCCGTCATTTCGCCTGCCCCCCGGCCGGCCGCGCCGCCACCCAGCGCTGCTGCGGTCCCCCCGACACCGCCTCGCGCTGCTGCGCCGGCGGCCACGCCCGCTGCTGTTGAGGCCCCGTCCGCACCGCCCGCTGCAACGCGCACCGCACGGCCTTCGGTCGATGTGAATGAATATCGGGTGCGGCGAGGCGACACGCTTTACAAGATTGCCAACCGCACGCTGCGCCCCGGCGTTTCGCTCGACCAGATGCTGGTGTCGCTCTATCGCGGCAATTCCGACGCCTTCATCGACGACAACATGAATCTGCTCAAGGCGGGCGCATTGCTCACCGTTCCGACGGCCGAGCAGGCGCAGGCCACGTCGCTGGGAGAGGCGCGCCAGCTCATTCAGGCCCAATCGGCTGATTTCGATGCCTATCGGCAGAAGCTTGCAGGCGGCGTGGCCACAGCGCCGGCCACTGAGAGCGCACGCGCGGCCGCAGGCCGCGTCCAGGCCGAGGTGCAAGACCGCAAGGCCGACAGCGCCGCAACGCCGGACAAGCTCACCCTCACCCAAGGCGCCGTCAAGCCCGGTCAGCCCGCAGCCGAAGATCGGCTCGCCAAGAGCCGCGCAGCGCAGGACGAGGCGACGCGCGTAGCGGAACTGTCGAAGAACGTCGAAGAATTGCAGAAGCTGCGTGGCGCCGCCGCCGGTGGCGGCGCCGCAGCGGCTGCGGCCAGCGCGCCGGCCAAACCGGGCGGCGTGCAGGTGCCGATCGCTGCTCCTGGCATGCCGGTGCCTGCGAGCGCGGCGACTCCTTCGGTATCGAGCGCTGCGGCTTCAGAGACGACGCCTGCTGCGCCGAACGCGGCCGCCTCCATCGCTTCGCCAGCGTCCGACCCGGCCGAAACGATGGCCCCACCCGTCGCCGTCGCACAAGCGCCAGCCGCGGAGCCGGAGACTGCCGTGGCCTCCTCGCAGGCCGAAGCAGCATCCGCAGCGGCCAGTGCGCCGGCTGCGATGCCGGCCCCAGTCGAAGATGGCCCGGGCGTCATGGAGGGGCTGCTCGACAACCCGATGCTGCTGCCCGGTGCCGCCGTGCTGCTGGCCCTGTTGGCCGGGCTCGGCCTGTACCGGCTGCGTCAGGGCAAACGCGACAGCGGCGAGACGTCCTTCCTCGAAAGCCGCCTGCAGCCGGACTCGTTCTTCGGCGCCAGCGGCGGGCAGCGTGTCGACACGCGCGACGCCACCGGCGTGCCGTCGTCGATGAGCTATTCCTTGAGTCAGCTCGACGCGATCGGCGATGTCGATCCCGTCGCCGAGGCCGATGTGTACCTCGCCTACGGTCGCGATCTGCAGGCCGAAGAAATCCTCAAGGAAGCGATGCGCTCGAATCCGGAACGCATGGCGATTCGCCTGAAGCTGCTCGAGGTCTATGCGAAGCGCAGAGACACCAAGGGCTTCGAGCAGTTGGCAACTCAGCTCTATGCAATGACCGGTGGCGAAGGCGAAGACTGGGCGCGTGCGCAGGAGATCGGCCAAGGCATCGACAGCGAGAACCCGATCTATCAGCCGGGCGGTCGTCCGGTCGGTGCCCTGCCGAGCGGCGGCGCAATCGTCGAGCCTTTGGGCGCCAGCACGATGCCGCAATCGGTGCTGCCTTCGCCTTCGCGCTACGAAGCCCAACGCACCAACCTGCCGGAAGACGCCGGCATCGACCTCGATCTTGACGTTTCGGTGCCGGGCCGTTTCGACGATGAGCCGGTGTTTCCGCCCGAACGAACCCAGCCGCTTTCTGCCATGGAGGCGAGTTCGACCGCTCCCGCATCCGACCCGGCCATCGCCGGCAGCGCAAGCGCGAAGGTTGTCGAAGATCTGAACGAATTGGCTTTCGATCTGCCTCCGCTCACGCTCGACATGCCGTCGCAACCCGCGCCGCTCGCGGTCGAGGTTGCCGACGATGATCTGTCCGATGTCGCAACGCTCGACCTGCCTGGCGTGGCGACGCCTGACGATGCCCTGGCTCGCAAGCTCGAACTGGCGGAAGAGTTCCGCCAGATCGGCGACGTCGAAGGTGCACGCGACCTGCTTCAGGAGGTGATCGCGCAAACCGATGGCACGCTGAAAACGCGGGCCGAAGGGATGATGCGCGATCTTGCCTGAGCGGAGCGGTTCGGCGGTGCTGCCGCCAAAACTCGAAGAAGGGGCCATGCAGCGCGTGGCTCTCGGCCTGAGTTACCGGGGCAGCGCCTATCAAGGCTGGCAAAGCCAGCCGGGCGGTGCCACGGTACAAGACCGTGTCGAGGCGGCGCTGGCGAAGTTCGCGGATTTGGAGCTGCGGACCATCTGCGCAGGGCGAACCGACACCGGCGTTCACGCGCTCAATCAGGTGCTGCACTTCGATACCCGGGTCGAGCGCGATCCATCCTCGTGGGTGCGCGGCACGAACCGCTATCTGCCGCGCGACATCGCGGTCCAGTGGTGCCGCAAGGTCGAGGACGGCTTTCATGCGCGATACGTTGCCCGCGGCCGACGCTATGTGTACGTGCTGCTGGAGTCGCCGGTGCGACCAGCGCTGGAGACTGGCCTGGCGGGTTGGGTTTTTCGCCCGCTTGATGGCGACGCCATGCGAAACGCAGCGGCGGTCCTCATCGGCGAACACGATTTCAGCGCTTTTCGTTCGGCCGAGTGCCAGGCCGCGAGCCCCGTCAAGACAATGCGGCGCATCGAGATCCATCGCTGCGGCGCCTACTGGCGCTTCGAGTTCGACGCGAGTGCCTTCTTGCACCACATGGTGCGCAACCTGATGGGCTGTCTGGTCGCCGTGGGGCAGGGCGCTCGCACGCCGCAATGGCTGACCGAGGTGCTGGCCGCGCGCGACCGTCGCCTTGCGGCGCCGACCTTCGCTGCGCAAGGCCTTTATTTCGTGGGCCCGTACTACGATGCCGCACTGGGCCTGCCCGAAAGCACTCCTGCCTTCGACTGGTTGCCTCGCCCTGACGAATGTCGATGAAAACACCGCGCACCCGCATCAAGATCTGCGGGCTCACACGTGAAGCCGATGTCGACGCGGCCGTCGAAGCCGGCGCCGACGCAATCGGTCTGGTCTTCTACGCCGAGAGCCCGAGGTCGCTCGATGCCGAGCGCGCCGTCGCGCTGGCGCGCCGGTTGCCTCCGTTCGTCACGCCGGTGGGGCTTTTCGTCAATGCGACGCGAGCGCAAGTCGAGGCGGCTTGCACCGCGATACCGGCGCTGGTGCTGCAGTTTCACGGCGACGAAAGCCCGGACGATTGCGAGTTCGCGGGCCGGCCTTACCTGCGCGCGGCACGCATGGCGCCGGGTTTCGATTTGTTAGACTTTGCGTCGCAGTTTGCCAATGCCCAGGCGGTGCTGCTCGACGCGCATGTCGAAGGCTATGGGGGCGGTGGAAAGGTCTTCGATTGGTCACTCGTTCCGTCCGGCGTCACCCGTCCGCTCGTTTTGTCTGGTGGGTTGAATGCTGCCAACGTGACCGATGGAGTGCTCGCACTGCGGCCTTGGGCCGTTGACGTGAGCTCCGGCGTCGAGAGCGCAAAAGGCATCAAGGATGCCGAAGCGATCCGCCGGTTTTGCCAGGCTGTGCGAGGCGCCGACGCTCTTTTGTCGGCGCAGGCTGCGGCCGGCTTCCGCTGAACCCTTGATTCCCCATGTTGAACTACCAGCAACCCGATGCGAGCGGCCATTTCGGCCCCTATGGCGGCAGTTTCGTCGCCGAAACCCTGACCCATGCGGTCGAGGAGTTGAAGGAGGCTTACGAACGCTTTCGCGTCGATGCCGACTTCATCGACGAGTTCAGGTACGAACTGGCTCATTTTGTCGGCCGGCCCAGCCCCATCTATCACGCAGCGCGCATGAGCCGGGAGCTCGGCGGGGCGCAGATTCACTTGAAGCGCGAGGATCTCAACCACACCGGCGCGCACAAGATCAACAACACCATCGGTCAGGCGCTGCTCGCAAGGCGCATGGGCAAGCCGCGAGTGATTGCCGAAACCGGCGCCGGCCAGCATGGCGTCGCCACCGCGACGATCTGTGCGCGCTACGGCCTGGAATGCGTGGTCTACATGGGCAGCGAAGACATGCTGCGGCAATCGCCCAACGTCTATCGCATGCACCTGCTAGGTGCGAAGGTGGTGCCGGTCGAAAGCGGCAGCAAGACGCTGAAGGATGCGCTCAACGAGGCGCTGCGCGACTGGGTCACGAATGTGGAGAGCACCTTCTACATCATCGGCACGGTGGCCGGCCCGCACCCGTATCCGGCGATGGTGCGCGACTTCCAGAGCGTGATCGGCGAGGAATGCCTGACTCAGATGCCGGCCATGATCGGCCGTCAGCCCGATGCGGTGATCGCCTGTGTGGGCGGCGGCAGCAATGCGATGGGCATCTTTCACCCTTACATCCGGCATGCCGCAACCCGGCTGATCGGCGTGGAGGCTGCCGGGCGAGGGCTCGATTCGGGCAAGCATGCCGCCTCCCTGCTGCGCGGCTCACCCGGCGTGCTGCACGGCAACCGCACTTATCTGCTGCAGGATGCCAACGGCCAGGTCACCGAGACGCACTCGATCTCGGCCGGGCTCGACTACCCGGGCGTCGGCCCCGAGCATGCGCACCTCAAGGACATCGGCCGCGCCGAGTACGTCGGCATCACCGATGACGAGGCACTGGTGGCGTTTCACCGCCTGTGCCGCACCGAGGGCATCATTCCCGCGCTCGAATCGAGCCACGCGGTGGCCTATGCCATGAAGCTGGCGCCGACGCTTGCGCCAGACCAGCATTTGCTGGTCAACCTTTCAGGCCGCGGCGACAAGGACATCGGCACGGTGGCCGACCTGTCGGGCGCCGATTTCTATTGCCGGCCGTCGTGCCGCGGTCAGACGGTCAAGGGCGCGCAGGCGGTCGTCGAGGTGCAGCGATGAGCCGCATTCAAGCGACTTTCGAGACGCTCAAGGCGCAAGGACGCACTGCGCTCATTCCCTACATCACGGCCGGTGATCCGTACGCTGACGCGACGATCGACATCATGCTAGCCATGGCGCGCTGCGGTGCCGACGTCATCGAACTCGGCGTGCCATTCTCCGATCCGATGGCCGATGGCCCGGTGATTCAGAAGGCTTCCGAACGCGCGCTCGCCAACGGGATCGGCATGCCGCAGGTATTGCAGGCGGTGCGCGGTTTTCGGGATCGCGACGACGGCACGCCCGTCGTGTTGATGGGCTATGCCAACCCTATCGAGCGTTACGGCTTGGACCGCTTCGTGACCGACGCTAAAGCCGCCGGCGTCGACGGCGTGCTGGTAGTGGACTATCCGCCTGAAGAATGCGAAGGTTTCGCCGCGATGCTGCAGGGCGCCGGGCTCGACCCGATCTTCCTGCTCGCTCCGACCTCGACCGAACGGCGCATGAAAGAGGTGGGCCGCATCGCGAGGGGCTATGTCTACTATGTGTCGCTCAAGGGCGTGACCGGCGCCGGCCACCTGGATATCGACGCAGTGGCGCAGATGCTGCCACGCATACGCCAGCACGTAAGCGTGCCGGTTGGGGTGGGCTTCGGCATCCGCGACGCGGCAACTGCCAAGGCGCTGGGTGCGGTGGCCGACGCGGTGGTGATCGGTTCTCGCCTGGTGCAGCTGCTGGAAGTGCAGCCGCGCGAAGCCGTCGCCGCAGCCGCGGGCGGGTTCATCGCCACCATTCGTGCGGCGCTCGACGAACAAACCAAGGAGTGAGCAGATGAGCTGGCTCGAAAAACTGCTGCCGCCGAAGATTCAGCCGACCGATCCGTCCGAGCGCCGCTCGGTGCCGGAAGGTTTGTGGATCAAATGTCCGTCTTGCGAAACGGTGCTCTACAAGACCGACCTCGAGCAGAACTGCAACGTCTGTCCGAAGTGCAACCACCATCACCGCATCGGTGCGCGCCTTCGGCTCGACAGCTTTCTCGACCCCGAAGGCCGCTACGAGATCGCCCAGGAGGTGCTGCCGGTCGATCCGCTGAAATTCAAGGACAGCAAGAAGTACCCCGAACGCCTCAAGCAGGCGATGGAGGCCACGGGCGAGACCGACGCACTGGTGGTAATGGGCGGCGCGGTGCTTAGCATGCCCGTGGTGGTCGCGGCTTTCGAGTTCGAGTTCATGGGCGGCTCGATGGGCTCCGTGGTCGGCGAGCGCTTCGTGCGCGGCGTTGAGACCGCGATCGAGCAGAAGACGCCCTTCATCTGTTTCACCGCCACTGGCGGCGCGCGCATGCAGGAAGGTTTGCTGTCGCTCATGCAGATGGCCAAAACCAATGCCTCGCTGACCCGCCTCGCCAAAGCCAGGTTGCCCTACATCAGCGTGCTCACCGATCCGACCATGGGCGGCGTATCAGCCGGTTTTGCTTTCATGGGCGATGTGGTGATCGCGGAGCCAAGAGCGCTGATCGGCTTTGCCGGCCCGCGGGTTATCGAGAACACCGTGCGCGAAAAGCTGCCCGAAGGTTTTCAGCGCAGCGAGTTCCTCATCGGCAAGGGTGCGCTCGACATGATCGCCGACCGGCGCGAGCTGCGCGCCAGGATCTCGCGGCTGCTAGCCATGCTGCAGCGACAGAGCGCGGACGCAGTGGCCTGACGTTTCCTTCTCGGTACGGCCGGAGCGAGGTGAGGGCGGCTCGAGCCGCCCTTGTGCTTCCCCGGGCCGATTGCCGCGCCTTGCGCCGCCTAACATCGACTCCATGACGACACCGTCCAGCTTGCCCGAGTGGCTGGCCCACTGCGAGCGCCTGCATCCCGCCACCATCGATCTCACGCTCGAGCGAGTGCAGCGCGTGGGCGAGCGACTCGGTCTGCGTTTCAGCTGCCCGGTGTTCACCGTGGCCGGCACCAACGGCAAGGGTTCGACCTGCGCGATGCTCGAGGCGATCCTGATGCAGTCGGGCTGGCGGGTCGGGGTCTACACGTCGCCGCACCTGGTGCACTTCGAGGAGCGTTGCCGCATTGACGGTGCGATCGTCGAGGCCGCCGCACTGCTGCCGCATTTCGAGGCGGTCGAAGGGGCTCGCCAGGGCGAAACTTTGACCTATTTCGAGTTCACGACACTGGCGATCCTTCGGCACATGAGCCAGCTTGGGCTCGACGCGGTGGTGCTGGAGGTGGGTTTGGGCGGCCGGCTCGACGCGGTCAACGTGATCGACACCGATTGCGCGATCCTGACCAGCATCGACCTCGACCACATGGACTACCTCGGCCCGGATCGCGAGTCGATCGGGGCCGAGAAAGCCGGTATCTTGCGCACCGGTCGTCCGGCCATCGTCAGCGACCCGGTGCCGCCGCAAAGCGTGATCGATCGCGCCCGCGAGATCGGCGCCGACCTGTGGCGCTTCGGGCAGGACTTCAACTACAGCGGCGACAAGCAGCAGTGGGCGTGGGCCGGGCGCACTCGGCGCCACAACGGGCTGGCCTATCCGGCGCTGCGCGGCGCGAACCAGCTACTCAATGCCTCCGGCGTTCTGGCCGCACTGGAGGCCATGCGCCCGCGTCTGCCGGTGACGGCCCAGGCCGTGCGCAATGGATTGGCGATGGTCGAGTTGCCCGGGCGCTTCCAGATCGTTCCAGGCGAGCCGACCCTCGTGCTCGATGTCGCTCACAACCCGCACGCCGTGGCCACGCTGGCCGAGAACCTCGATCAGATGGGCTTTTATCCCGGGACGCACGTGGTGTTCGGCGCAATGAGGGACAAAGACATCGAAGCCATGATTGTGTGGATGCTGCCGCTCGTGGATGCCTGGCATTTCACCGACCTGCCGACGCCCCGCGGTGCAACGGCGCTTGAGCTCGAGGCGTTCTACGAGCAAGCGCTGCGGCGAAGGTCGGCGGGGGCAGCGCCGCTGCCACCGGGTGTGCAGGCGAGCCGTCATGACTCACCCCAAGCGGCCCTTCTCAAGGCCCTGGAGCAGACCGACCCCACAGGTAGAATTGTTGTCTTCGGATCGTTCTACACAGTAGGTGGCGTGCTTGAGCACGGGCTGGCACGTCGAGCAGCCAAGCACCTCGTTTGACGGCTGCTGGAGTCCTCCAAAACAGCCGCCGGCGCTTGCCCGCACTCATTCGCGAAAGTAGCCTAGTAGCAGGCCGCCGCAACGATCCACGCTTTCACGCTCCGAGAAGAGATTTTTCCGCATGGGCCTGCTGTCCTTTCTTCAACGCAAGGCTGCCATTGCGGCCGCTTCGGACCCCCTGTCGATCGATGCGGCCCGGCTTCGCGCACGGCGGCGCCTGATCGGCGCTGTGGTGCTGGTGGCAGTTGGCGTGGTCGGCTTTCCGCTGCTGTTCGATACCAGTCCTCGCCCGGTGTCGCCCGACATCGCAATGGAAATCCCGGAGCAACAGGCCGTCGCGGCCTCCGCTGTGGCCAAGCCGGCGCCTGACACAGCCGCTGCGCCGGCGGTGAGCAAGGAGGAGGTCATCGTTGATCGCGCTGCCGATACGGATCGCGAAATCGCCGCTTCGCCGGTCGCAACGCCGGCTCCCGTGGCGCCTGATCGCGTCGCCGAAAAGCCATCCGCTCCGCCAGCCGAGGCCGAGCCGGCGCGCAAACCGGCTCCGGCGGCGGCGCCTTCCAAGGGGAACGATGAGGCGGCCCGCGCGTTGGCCGCTCTTCAAGGCAAATCGACTGCCCCAGCAACGCCTGCCGCGCCGCGCGAGGACGTCGGCCGCTTCGTCGTCCAGGTCGGCGCATTCAGCGAGGCGACTTCGGCGCGTCGAGTGCGTCAGCGCGTGGAGAAGCTGGGCCTCAAGACTTATACGCAGGTCGTCGAGACGGCGGCGGGCAAGCGCATCCGGGTGCGCATTGGTCCTTACGGCGAGCGGGGCGAGGCGGATCGTGCCGCCGCCAAGCTGAAGCAGGCGGGTCTTCAGCCTGCCGTGCTGACCTTGTGAGCCCTGCATTCGCCGGCGTGAGCTGGATCGACTGGGCCTTTCTTTCCGTCGTGGTGCTGTCGGTCGTCGTCGGGGTGGTACGTGGTTTGATGTATGAAGTGATGTCGCTGCTGGGCTGGGTTTTGGCCTATGTGGCCGCACATGCGTTCGGTCGAGTGTTGGCGCCTGCCATTCCAGTCGGTTCGCCCGGCTCGGGACTCAACCTGGCGGTGTCGTTCGCGGCGGTCTTCATCGGCACGTTGATCGTATGGAATCTGTTGTCGTGGCTGCTGAAGAAACTGGTGCAGGCTTCGCCGCTGAACCCGCTGGACCGGGTGCTCGGCGCGGTCTTCGGCTTGCTGCGTGGTGGCCTGATCGGACTCGCGGTGGCGACGGCAGTGAACCTGACGCCGCTGGCCGAGTCTGCAACGTGGCGCGGTTCGCACAGCGCGGCCGGCTTGCGGGAAGTGTTGTCTGGTTTGCGGCCGCTGCTGCCGGACGAAGTGGCACGGCATCTGCCGGCCTGATGGATCGTTGAAGGGATCAATGGCATGTGTGGCATCGTCGGTGTGATCTCCAAGGCGCCGGTCAATCAATTGATCTACGACGCGCTGTTGCTGCTGCAGCACCGTGGCCAGGACGCGGCGGGCATCGTCACTGCCGGGCCAGATGCAAAGGGCACGAAGTTCTTTATGCACAAGGCGCGCGGCATGGTGCGCGATGTGTTCCGCACCCGCGATATGCGCGGCCTGCCCGGCACCGTCGGCTTGGGGCAGGTGCGCTACCCGACCGCGGGGAATGCCTACAACGAAGAGGAAGCGCAGCCGTTTTACGTCAATGCGCCGTTCGGCCTGGTGCTGGTGCACAACGGCAACCTGACCAACGCGCACGCGCTGCGAACGGAGCTGTTCGCGATCGACCGGCGCCACCTCAATACCGACAGCGATACCGAAGTGCTCCTCAACGTGGTGGCGCACGAACTGGAGCAGGCGGCACGGGACCGGCCGCTCACGCCGGGCGAGATTTTCAAAGCCGTCGGGGCGGTGCATCGGCGCATCAAGGGCTCCTACGCCGTGGTGTGCCTGATTGCCGGACATGGCGTGCTGGCGTTTCGCGATCCTTTCGGCATCAGGCCGCTGTGTCTGGGCGAGGTCGATGGTCCGCAGGGCAAGGGCGCCATGGTGGCCAGCGAATCGGTCGCGCTCGAGGGCACCGGCCATCGTTTCGTGCGCGACGTGGCACCCGGCGAGGCACTGTTCATCGACCTCGAAGGTCGTGTTCACGCGCAGCAGTGCGCGGCCAATCCGCAGCTCATGCCTTGCGTGTTCGAGTATGTCTATCTGGCCCGGCCCGACTCCGTGATCGACGGCATTTCGGTCTACCAGGCGCGCCTGAACATGGGCGAGACGCTGGCGCAGCGCCTGATCTCCACCATGCCGCCGAGCGAAATCGACGTGGTGATTCCGATCCCCGAATCGAGCCGACCCTCGGCCATGCAACTCGCGCAGAAGATCGGCAAGCCTTATCGCGAGGGTTTCGTGAAGAACCGCTATGTGGGGCGCACCTTCATCATGCCGGGGCAGGGCGAGCGCAAGAAGTCCGTGCGTCAAAAGCTCAATGCGATCGGCGCCGAATTCAAGGACCGTAACGTGCTGCTGGTCGACGATTCCATCGTGCGCGGCACCACCAGTCAGGAGATCGTGCAGATGGCCCGCGAGGCCGGTGCGCGCAAGGTTTTCCTTGCCTCGGCGGCGCCGCCGGTGCGCTATCCGAACGTGTACGGCATCGACATGCCGACCAAGGGAGAGTTGATCGCTCACGATCGCAGCATCGAAGAGATCCGCAGCTTTATCGGCGCTGACGCGTTGATCTACCAGGATATGGCGGCGATGAGAAAAGCAGTCGGCTCGCTGAACCCCCGCCTCGACGGTTTCGAGGCATCGTGTTTCGACGGCCACTACATCACCGGCGACGTGACCGCAGCCGACTTCGACGCGATTGCGCAGCAGCGCAGCCTGCAGCTCGAGGAAGACGGCGACTTCTCATCGCGGTTGGCGCTGCAACACGCGGAGGGCTGAACGATGGTCGAGCCCAAAAACCCCAAGCGGCTGCCACGGGTCGATTTGCCGGCCGATGCACGCCTGGACACGATCGCCGTGCGCGAGGGCCTGCCGGCCAGCCAGTACGGCGAGAACTCGGAGGCGCTTTTCCTGACCAGCAGCTTCGTGCACCCCGATGCCGCCACGGCCGCGGCGCGCTTCGCCGGCGAGGAGGAGGCGTTCGTCTACTCGCGCTTCACCAATCCGACGGTGATGATGATGGAGCGCCGCCTGGCGGCGATGGAGCGTACCGAGGCCTGCATCGCCACGTCGAGCGGCATGAGCGCGATCCTGCTGACGTGCCTGGGGCTGCTGAAGGCCGGCGACCACGTGGTCTGTTCGCAAAGCGTGTTCGGCTCGACGATCAAGCTGCTCGGCAGTGATCTGGCCAAGTTCGGCGTGCAGACCAGCTTCGTCTCGCAGACCGACGTGGCGGCGTGGCGCGCGGCGATGCAGCCGAACACCAGGCTGCTGTTCGCCGAGACGCCGAGCAATCCGCTCACCGAGGTGTGCGACATCGCGGCGCTGGCACAGATTGCGCACGACGCCGATGCCTTGTTGGCGGTCGACAACTGTTTCTGTTCGCCGGCGCTGCAGCAGCCGGTCAAGCTGGGTGCTGACTTGATCATTCACTCCGGCACCAAGTACCTCGACGGTCAGGGCCGTGTTCTGGCCGGGGCGGTGTGCGGGCTCGCCAGCCTAGTCGATGAAAAACTGGTACCGCTGATGCGGGGCGCCGGAATGTCCTTGTCGCCCTTCAATGCATGGGTGGTGCTCAAGGGGCTGGAAACGCTGTCGATCCGCATGGCAGCGCAGAGCGAACGCGCGCTGGCGCTGGCGCACTGGCTCGAGGCGCACGACACTGTGGAGCGTGTCTACCACCCAGGACTTGCCTCGCACCCGCAACACGCCTTGGCGATGGCGCAGCAAAACGGCTGCGGCGGTGCGGTCGTGTCGTTCATCGTGAAGGCCGAGGGCGCCGAGCTGGCACGCCGCAATGCTTTCCACACGATCGACAGCACCCGCATCTGCTCGATCACCGCCAACCTCGGGGACACCAAGAGCACCATTACCCATCCTGCCAGCACCTCGCACGGGCGTCTCACCGAGCCGCAGCGTCTGGCGGCGGGCATCACGCAGGGCCTGGTGCGCGTGGCCGTGGGCCTGGAAGACGTCGAAGACCTGAAGGCCGACCTGGCGCGCGGCCTCGATTCATTGAGACCATGACGATTTCCACCTCGAGGGTACGCACCCGTTTCGCGCCGTCACCCACCGGCTTCATCCACCTCGGCAACATCCGCTCGGCGCTGTATCCGTGGGCGTTCGCGCGCGCCAATGGCGGCGTGTTCGTGCTGCGCATCGAGGACACCGACACCGAACGTTCGTCGCAGGAGGCCGTCGATGCGATCCTGGAAGGGATGCGCTGGCTGGGCCTCGACCCGGACGAGGGCCCGTTCTACCAGATGCAGCGCATGGACCGCTACAAGCAGGTGCTCGCGCAGACGCTCGACGAGGGCTTGGCCTATCGCTGCTACATGAGCCAGACCGAACTCGATGCACTGCGCGAAAGGCAGACGGCCGCGAAGCTCAAGCCGCGCTACGACGGCACCTGGCGGCCCGAGTCGGGCAAGAGTTTGCCGATGGTGCCACCGGGCGTCGCGGCGGTGATTCGCTTCAAATCGCCGATCGGCGGGAGCGTGGCCTGGGACGACAAGGTCAAAGGCCGCATCGAGTTCAGCAACGACGAACTCGATGACCTGGTCATTGCCCGAGCCGACGGCACGCCGACCTACAACTTTTGCGTCGTCGTCGACGACATCGACATGGCGATCACGCACGTGATCCGCGGCGACGACCATGTGAACAACACGCCGCGCCAGATCCACATACTGCGCGCGCTCGGCCACGAGCCGCCTGTCTATGCTCACCTTCCGACCGTGCTCAATGAGCATGGCGAGAAGCTGAGCAAGCGCCACGGCGCCAAGCCGGTGACGCATTACCGCGATGAGGGCTACTTGCCCGAAGCGATGGTGAACTACCTGTCTCGATTGGGCTGGAGCCACGGCGACGACGAAATTTTCTCGCAGCAGCAGTTTGTCGAATGGTTCACCCTCGATCATCTCGGCAAGAGCGCAGCGCAGTTCGACGAAGCCAAGTTGCGCTGGGTTGGCGCCCAGCACATGAAGCTGACCGACGATGCGTTGCTCGCTCCGCTGGTAGCCGAGCAACTCGCGCGCCTCGGTCTCGAGGCGGTCAGCGACGAGCCGCTCGCGAACATGTGCGGCTTGTTCAAGGACCGGTGCGCCACGACAGTCGAGCTTGCGCAGTGGCTGGCCATGTATTTTGGCGAAGTGTCAGCGAGCGAAGAAGACCTTGCGGTGCATGTCACGGCGGCGGTCAGGCCGGCACTGACGGCGCTCGCCGTTCGGTTGGACGAAGCCTCCTGGGACGCGCCGGGCATTCAACAAGCCATCAAGGCCACGCTCACCGAACACAGCTTGAAGCTGCCCCAGCTTGCACCGGCCGTGCGCGTGCTGGTTTGCGGTCGCGCGCAGACCCCGTCGATCGATTCGGTGCTGTCGCTCTTCCCCCGTGCGACCGTCGTTGCGCGCTTGCGAGGCAACTGAAAATCCACTTATAATTTCCGCTTCGCTTTGAACAGCGCGGCCCGCTCAAGACGGGGGTATAGCTCAGCTGGGAGAGCGCTTGCATGGCATGCAAGAGGTCAGCGGTTCGATCCCGCTTACCTCCACCAACGGCGGCATTGTTCAACGGAGAAAGTTTGCAGTCCCCTTCGTCTAGAGGCCTAGGACACCACCCTTTCACGGTGATTACAGGGGTTCGAATCCCCTAGGGGACGCCAAAAATAGCCGTAGCGATCCAGCTGCGGTTCGACAAGCCGGTCAGGGCTTGCGCAGCGGATGTCAAGGGGCACGCTGTGGAACCTGCCGCCAAGGAGTGGTAGTTCAGTTGGTTAGAATACCGGCCTGTCACGCCGGGGGTCGCGGGTTCGAGTCCCGTCCACTCCGCCAGCTTTCAGATGGCCCTGAAATCGCAGTCGAATCAACGACTTACGGTTTCAGGGCCTTTCTCATTTACCCCACGCATTTACCCCACGCTGAGACGCGCAAAGAGATGCCTGGCAGGGTTCCGTTTTAGCAACTCCAGGCCATGGAGCTCCTCTTGAGCTGTGCGGGTTAGCCCGCTCGCCGAAAGACAATGCGGAGCGGGTGACTACCGTCGACGCGCCGCGGCAACCCGAGCCGTGGGCACGCCGCTTGCGCGAGGGGTTAGGCGTCACCCGCGATCCCTGCCCGCTGCAATTTCACTGGGCTTCGGAATGCGCAACGTTTCATCGGGAGTCACGGTTACCACTACTCGCGGACTTGGCCCATCTTCAGTGGTCACCGTCACAGCATCAGCGCCATCCATCCGGTGCCTCGGGAGGCGATTCGCAATTCGATCCCGTTTTCAAAGAACCCCGGACTTTAAGAAGTCCTTCAGCCTTGAGTGGGCCTCGGACTCGACCCATGCCTGTTTGAAGGTCTCGCCGAGCGTCTTGTCAACGACCCAATAGGCAAATCCGGCTGCAGCGCCGAACAGCAGCAGCGATCCTCGTCCGCCGTACTCGATGATCAGTGCTCTATCGCGGTCGAGCTCGAGGAACCGGTACCTCATTGCATCGCGTTCAATAGCCGTCCACTACTGGAAGTGCCCGAACAAGGCTTCGAGTTCATCTTTCTCCTCATCGTGCACCGCCCGCGCGAGTCGCTGAGTTATCGTGTGGACGAGTTCGGCAGGTACGCCCCTATCGGATCGAAAACGGACTTCAATGGCGATGTCAAGTTCTTCGTTCATGGCGGTTCTTTGCAAACTTGTTTGAAGGCTACTCAACGACGCCTAGTCTGTTCTCTGGCGACGGGTTGCGGGATAGCCGAGATCAGTGTGCGGCGTGACTTGAAGGCCCTCGGCGCAGCGGCCCCAAGCCAATCGGCCAAGGTCGTTGCCGCAGCGCATCCGTCGAAGGGCAAAAGTTCTTGTCTGCCGGTAGCGATAGGCGCTGCCCTTCCAGCGCGGCGTACTCGGACCCGATAAGTTCAGGTGCAAGGGTTACAGAGTATGTGTCAGGTGCGATCGTTATGAGCCCAAGATCAAACAGCGAATGAATGTCTGCACGTAGCAGGATGCCGTTTTGCACATGATTGGTGTGGTCGCCGAGATAGGGCACGATATGTGCCGCCTCGAGAATCGCACTGACGGCGCAGCCGCTTATCGCGCATCGACCTCGATAGGCTGCCATCAGCGCCTTCCGAAATGCTGGCTGCCCGCGGCGAACCGCGATCGCCCTGTTCGTGCGGCGCCGCGCATCTTCGAGGTTCGACGCATCCAAAGCGGTACCCGGCAATGAAACATCCAGCACCGCCTCAATGCGTTCCGCCGCGGTACCGTGCTGCCTTATCGTGAACTTGCCATCTCGATCTTCCACCACTTGGCCGAGGCCAAGAATCTTGTATCGGGGTTCTGGCTTCTCCTTCACCTGAATAACGACTCCCACTGGAACGCCTCTGGGAAAACCAATCCAGCGCGTCGCCGAACTAGCACGCCGACGGAACCAGAGACCACCTGACCAAGACGATCTACTTTGGCTGAGCGCGGCGACTGCCGAATGCGTTGGCAAGCTTGTCGAGGCGTTTCTGGGCTGCGATAAGCAATCTCAGCAGATGATTGCTCAACTTGCCGAGAGACTTGCGCGACCAAGGCAGTCGATTGCGGGAAGAGGCGTCATCGATTCATGAGTCAACGTCTGCGGCGTTTACATGAGATGGTCGCTGCAGATGAGTCTTGTACAGGTACCCAGCTCTTGCGAAAGTCATGTCATCGCCGCGGCAGGAACGTATTCCGTTTGCCCTGAATGCCCTCGCAAGTGTCGCCAGTGCCGTGAATCGATTGCTCTTGAGGTATAGGGCGTGCAGTTCCCGGGCCGCAGCGATGAATGCGATCAACAGTCAGACTCTGACTTCATGCTTAGCGCCAGCGGGTAGTCGAAAGCCGACCAAACAACTTCACCATTTCGACCAGAAGATCTCTTGGTCCGGATGGTGATGTTTGCTCATGTGGATATGAGATCCTCGACCACGAATCCTTCCTCCATGGTGAAGCCATAGTAGGCAGCATCCCTGCGGACAAACGATTGGCCAACCAACGCCCAGTCATCGCTCTCTTCGGAGGCTAGACCTACGGCTCTGGTCCAAGTGCTTGTTGCACAGGTTGGGTTCATTGCCGCCTTGATGGCCCGTGAAGACATCTTGGCCGTAGTCTCCGGCAACTCGTCGAGGCGCTTGGTAATCTGGTCCGCGAGCTGGACCTCCATCGTGTCCGGCATGGATGCCATGCTCATCCGCCTCAACGACCTCATGTCGCCGACTTGGCCCAGCCATTTTGAGCCCTCGAAGATCACGTGCAGCATCCACGCATCGACTTGTCCCGCGGTCAGGAAGACCTTGCGGTTGCTGGTCGGGTTGGCCTTGCGTATCGAACTCCGGCCCACCGCTTGATAGGTCGTGTGGATCCGATAGGCCATGTTGGTCTCAGTCCTGGTCAGACCTGTTCTGCTCATGATCCAGGCAGCCTCTTGCGGGGTAGGGTTGGTGACGGCCAACGCAGCCACGTTGTCGTGGTCCTGGAACTCGTTCAACCCATGGCTTGCCGCAGGGACCCGCTTGGCGTTCGAGGGAATCAGCGACGAACCAAGCTCATAGCCATAGCCGTTGTTGGTCTGTAGCAGGAAGGTCGAGTCCTTGAAGTACTCGGCGCTGAGGTTGACGAGCTGGTCGATAACCCGACTACCTTCCTCCCGTTCCCCTATGTCGCCCGTCTGCGTGTTCCGCTCCAGGTTGTATCGACTACTGCTGTCGTCGGCGTGCAGGAGATGGCCCACGGCGACCAGTGGCCCCTGTTCCGTGTGAATGTTTCTAAGCTTGGTCGTCGGAAACTCTGCGTGCGGAATGAAAGTGACGTCGAACAGCGTCGTCCACAACCGGTACAGCAGCGTGTGCTCGAACAACGCTGACATGAAGATCACTTCGTCAAAGCCAACGAACGGGTCCGGAGTCACGTAGCAGGCGAACAGCAGCACTGCCTCGGCGTCAGCCGATGTGACCTCAAGTTGCTTGTCGCTCGCCGCGGTCTTCGCCCGCTCCATCATCTGCTTGGCCTTGTCGGTCAGGACAAGCTCGCACCGGAGCGCGGAATTGGTGACGATGGCCGCGAGAGGCTGGAACGGCTTGTACTGCTCACCCGCGCCAACAGCGTTGCCCGAAGCCAGCTGTTCGACCCAGGACGATTCCCCCACTGCAGGCACCACGCGGTAGGCTGGTGGCGGACCAATGAAGAGCACGTCCTGGAAGTAGTCCCAGCCGGCTTCGGCTCGCTTGCCTAACTGAAACGGCACGAACTGGACCGGCGCGAACGCCTCGTCGAGGATCACGCGCCAATGCTGCGGCGCTTTTATTCGCGTGATGATGTTCAGGAACGTGACCGTGGTGACGATCACGACCAGCCCGTCATCGGGACCGGCATCATTGATTGTCAGTGTGGACTGTGCTGCCACGGGTAGGCCATCGCTGCCGGGCTTTTGGGAATGGATGAGTGCAACTTCCCGGGTTGACTCTGATTCCTCCATCGCTGCAATCAAGTGGTCCGCGGTCTGGCCGATCAGTCGGATCGTCGGGGCTACGTAGATGAAGTTCTGATTGCTGTTGTCCGGCCTCGCCATGTATTCAATGGCCGTCTTCGTCTTGCCGGATCCCACAGCCGTGCTAACGGCGTAGGCGGTTAATCTACGCGCCACCGGTGTCATTGAAGATCCTTCAAGGCCGCTGCAAGCTGACGGCGTTCCGCTTCACCGGTCGTCGCCTCCCTCATGTCGAGTTCCGCGAGCCGCAGCCCGGCGACCCCGAAGGCGGACTCCAGGGACGCCGCGAGGCACTCCATAGCTCTCGGTGGCGTGTCCCGGTACGTGCGCTTTAGGCGCCCGCTCTTGGCGTCTCGTGAAAGGCCCGCATTGGCGATGGCAAGCCCTCGAACCCTGCGGGCGACCTGGAACCGGAAGGCTTTGTCGGACTGGAATCGAGTCGGCCGATGGGCGTTCATGGCGAACAGCGCGAGCACGGTATCGATGACGGCATCCTTCGACGTCGAGTCCCTGAGCGTCAAGAGTTGCTCGGCTGTTTGGCGCTCGTGGGTTATGGCTGGCGTTCCCGCCGCGTAGCGGGCCATCGTGGCCTCGGCGTGGGCCGTCAGAGCCTCCCAGCGGCGCTCCAGCAGGGCCCAGGTAGGGTTGCCAGGGTTCTTCGCGCGGCGTTCTCTGATGCGCTCCTGGTAGGGCCGCAGTTCGTGGACGGTGACGCCCTTCTGCTCGGCGTGCCCGTGACGTCGAAGGGTTTGCTTGTGGGCGTCGCAGTGGGTGCTGAAGCCGGTCGCCTGTTGTCGGCATGAAGACACTGAACACTGTCGGCGCATCGAATCTCCAAGTCGGTAAGAAGCTGTACCCACCCCCACACGCGGACAGGCGAGGAAATCATTTCGCGCCCGTGCGTGGCTCTCTACTGCCCGTTGCACGAGCGACACACCGCGGCCGGATGGATCGGCAATATTCGGCATGCCAATGCCCTTCGCAAGGATGGGCCTCGGCGATCTGGTTTTGACCGGTCGCCTTGCCAAGCCGGCCGGCCGCCCCGCCTCGACCCTCTGCTGCCGCTTAGGCTGAAGCGGTCGACGTCAGCAGTGCAGCGAGAGTTGGCATTTACCGCGGTTCACTGGACAGGCCGACAGCAGCCACTCGGACACGGTCAAGGCTGCCGCCGATTCATGAGGAACTTACGTACTGCTTCTCCATTAGCCGCTGTCAGTCCATCTCAGTCTTTTCGCTCATGGGGGCATGTGTTGGTTCTGGAAGTGGCGGTGCGATGGCCGAAATGGCGGCAGACTCCTTTAGAAGAACCAAGTCAACGAAGCACCAGAAATTTGGACCAGAGATATTGTTATGGTCTTTGATGATCGTGCTTTCGCTAAGCTTAACTACCCAATATGGGGAAAATGGATGAGATCTACCTACAATATGATCGATCCTGAGTTGCTTGGGAATTCCGTCTTGTCCCAGTAAATTCCACTCACGCCTTTCGTCCTTTGTAGTCCAGCCTTCGCCTTTCAATCGCTCCTCCCCCTCCTGATTGTCTTTTGTCTCTTTACGCTGAACTGCCTCTCGCAGCCAACCCGGCGCAACTTTGCATTCGCGTTCTTCGCGACGATGTGTCATACCCAGCCAGTGGGTCTGATACGGCTCAAACTGGCCCATGGAAATCCTGTCGATTTCAGCTTGGTCGACTTGCAACGGGGACGTGCGTCGTCGATGTTGTGGCGGCTCGTAAATTCGATGCCTTTCAAACCGCGTACTGAACCAGCGACCTATGCGAAAAGCAGTTTTGACGGCTGAGTCACCCGGCGTCGCTGCGACGATGAGGCGTACTGGCTGCATTGGGTCAAATCCTTCACGTCGGGCGTGGGCTTGACTAGCATCGTAGAGAGGCGAGTATCGCATTGCCTCAATTGCCGGGTTAACCAAAACGACAAGATCACCGAACCCCCGAACGTCGCGTGGGCTGGTGCTTCCGTCCGACTGAATTAGGCGCTGTAGCAACGTCTGATGAACCGCGTTGTACAGAACTGATGCTCCAAAACTATGCCCAGTCAATACGAGAGCATTCCGATCGGTTTGGTTTTTCTTAATCGACTCCAACTCAAGAAGAAATCCGACAAGTGCGTTTCTGCCTACTTCTTCGCTTACGTTTTTTCGTTCCCAAAAGGTCAGGACGTTTAGGTATGGAATGGTTATGGAATCGCCTCGCCAGCCCACATATATACCAACAACGGACTTGTCGGGCAATCTGGCCTTGGCGTCGGCAAGTCGCCGCCTAAAACTGGCAACGTTTGTGTCGTGCAAGGCAGCACTATGATGCCATCCGTGCACATAGACGATCACATAAAGGTCCTTTCTATCTTTTAGGTAGTTGAGTACGGATCTTTGCTGACTTTTCTCCGGATGATTGTCGAGAAAGATGCCTTGGTCGTCTAGTTCGACAAAGCTAAGTACGTAGCCGTCCTTCGTTTGCACGAGCGAACTGGTTTCGCACTTCTCTTGCGATTCATTGCAGAACTTTTTCGTGTCAAAACGATAAGCAACTTCGGACGCGCAGCCAGCGACACACAGCAATGTGCCAACTTGCACCACCAAGAGCCAGAAAGGCAGCCGTCGCGGGAATTGAATGGAATTCATGCGGCTCCTAGGAAGACACGTCGGGGATCCGCCGCTTCGCTGTCAGGCGGAGTATTCGAGGACTTGGCCAACAGACTGCCCGCCGCGAACAACAAACCAGGACCCGCCGATCGCTCTCGGGGCTAGTGCTGACGGGCGCGGATGCAGGACGTGCAGTCGCCCTTCGCCCAAAGCGTCGCTCTATTCCCGAAGCTTGACGGCGTTTCCAATGAGACGGGTTAATTCCGCCACTTCGAGTGATCGGAGCTTGTACTCGTCGGTAATCTGCTCCTGACTCTTATTCGCTAAGAAGAAGAGCCTCGACGCTGCATCGACAAGCAACAGCGCCAAGGTAGATGTTGCTTCCACTCCGTTACGCCGCATCCAGCGTTCAAGCGCACCGCTCGACATGCCGAACAGTTCTTCGTTCCAAGGCGCTTCGTTCACGGCGACAAGAATGTCTCGTTGAGCTGCAATTCGATTGTTGAACTCGGTCATGGTCGAACCTCTGAGAGCAAGCTTGACATCCAGTCGGAGACGATCGGAGCAGCGCTCAATACGGTTGAAATGTCCGTAGGCGAAAGCGTACTGCCCAATCCTCTCGTGGACAAGACTCTGGCACGAGACAACACGTCGAAGACAGTCTTCTGCACGGCCAACGGCACATCAACTATCAGCGGTGAGTTTCGTGAGAAACACGGCTTACCCACATGCAGAGAATAGCACGTCGCGAAGTTGCGGGTCGCAAGAAACATACACGAGAGATTGAACGTCGCACTGTTCAGCGTCCGCAAAAGCTCACTCCTCGACTCGGCGAAAAGTCTGGCGAACTGGGCACAGTCGGCTGGCCCATTCACGTATTTTGAGGGAAGCCCAAGAGATGCAATGAAATCTTGGCCATCGGATGAGAATAGAAGCCTCGACTCTAAGTGTAGGTGCCAAGCGAACGGATTTCCGTGCCGCCACAGTTGCCGCAGCCGATCGTGCCGATAGACAGAAAAGGTCTCGGGATCAATGTCCTCGCTGGGAGACGAAACGCACGCAAGTAGATCAATGTCTGATGAACGATCAATCTCTCCTCTGCAGATCGAACCGAACGCGTAGAAGTGTGTAGTCATCGACGACCAAATCGCTTAACCAGCAGCGCAGTAAGCAGCGAGAGCGCGACCAATTTGGTGGCGACGATGATGGACGCGACGCCGATCGAATGGTGAGCGCGGACGACGGTTCCCAAGAAGATCCCTGGCGCCAGCTTCAGGCTATCCCAATAGTCGTAGAGAGTCACCTGAGCGGAGAGCGAGCCGGCATCGTAGATTGCAATGATGACCACCGCGATGACGATGCTTCGCAAGAGCTTGAAGATGCTCTCGCCGTTGCCCCAGACGAAGTGCAATATCCAGAATTCAATCCAATGAAGGAATTGCGCAACCCGCAGAAGACCTGGGTACTTCTTCCGGTGATATGGACTATCCGAATACCACGACTCCAACAGGTGCTCGGAGGTTGCCTCAAGCTCAAGAGTAATTGCCTTGTTCACCGCCTTGGCGTCGCCGATTTGCTGATAGTTCATCCGGAGGGAACGCGCAAATCGCATGCGGAGATTCTCCTGGCGCGGAGCTTCACTGCTGAGGATGTCATCGTCGATCTGGCAGCGCTCGAACGTCGCATAGTCGAATTTGCAGCCTGGGAAGTTCGACTGGTGCAGGTTCGAGCCGATGAATCGGCAACCGGTGAAGTCGCACGAGTCAAAGACGCAGCTACGCAAATAGCACCCGTCGATGACGCTGTGAGTGAAGGATACATTCCGAAACGTTATCGACTTCGCATTCAACCTGACAAAGACTTTCAGAGCGAACGCCTTTAGATCGTCGCTGACATGGGTCGGCACGTAGTAGTCGGTGATGGTTTCCCTGTTGCCAATCTTCAGATGAGCATACTCGGGCGGCGTGTTTTCAGGAACCACGGGTGGTGAGCTCACTGTTGCATCGGCGCTCGGCCGCCGGTTTTGGAACGTCGTATCGTAGCGCGGGTGTAACGCCGGTGTAGCAGTCCAGCATCGTTTCGATTTGTCCTCAAAGGCGGGCAGCGGCTCCCTCGTGTTAGCTGGTTACCGCCTTTAGGCGATGTGCACGGTAGGTGTAGAGCCAACAATCGTTCGAAAGCGCCGTCCGCCCCGTTTTCGCTCTCCGATGATGCGGCTTGCCGGCCGTGAGATCGGATGGCTTGATCAGGTGACTACATACGTACTACAGTCCGGGAATGCTGTCACTGCCCGCAAGGCCCGCGATGTCCGCCATCTCCAGACCCCCGCTGTTCATTTCCTATCGGAGGGTGTCGACAGCAGAACAGGGGAAGTCCGGCCTCGGCCTCGAAGCCCAAGCGGCTGCCATTTCCCATGCCGTGGCTGCCCGTGGTGGCCAGCTACTGGCCGACTTCGAGGAGGTGCAGACTGGCAAGGGCTCCGATGCACTCGACCGCCGGCCGATCCTCGCCGAAGCCATGAGGACCGCGAAAGGCAGGAAGGCAACGCTCATCGTGTCCCGCCTTGATCGCTTGTCCCGCAACCTGCACTTCGTGTCGGGCCTCATCGACCGAGGTGTAGACCTTGCGGTAGCCGACATGCCCAAGGCGGACAAGCGAATGCTGCAGGTGTTCGCCATGGTTGGGGAATGGGAGAGGGACGCCATCGCCTCCCGCATCAGCGCAGCCTTGCAGGCCAAGAAGGCCCGGGGCGAGAAGGTCGGCAACCCTGAATCCTTGCAGCCGCGCAACGGTGCCCGAGCTTCCGAGGCTGCGACCTTCGCGGCCAAGCTGGCCCCCACACTGAAGGCGTACAAGGCGCAGGGGCTTACCCAACGGCAACAGGTGGATCAACTGAACAGCGTGGGTATCCAGACCGCCAAGGGCGGACCGTGGTCGCTGATCCAGCTTCAACGGGTGCTTGGACGCTGCCCGTCCGCCGCAGCCTGACGGTCACCTGTTGGAGTGCATCCATTCGAGGTCACCCGTTGGCGGGCACGCATCGGGCCGGAATGAGCACCCCCGGCCGGCGCGACTTCTGGGGAATCGAGTGGTGTACCGGGGGGGAATGCCGAACGCGTCCCTCCGTCATACCCGCTCGGATTTTTCTGGCAAATGTTCGTTCGCCCCGCTGCCTCACCAAGGCCTCTCCCGGCCCCGTGGCTGGCCTATAGATGACCGGATGATGTGGCGTGGCCTGAAGCATCTGGCAAACCTGTAGGGCTGTTTTCCGAGTAACTCTGCACGGCACGGACCGCCAGATGGGGATAGGGCGAGGGCGGCCGGAGCACGGTGGGAAGCCGAGATCGACGCATCGCGTTACCCCCTCGGATTCTTCGCCCAAAATCGCTGAACACCTGGAACGGGCAGCCGAGCCCGCCGGTCACTGGCGAACACGACAAGTCCAATGAACCAGCAATCCCTCTCGTCCCTCATCTGGTCCGTCGCCGACCTCCTTCGCGGTGACCTCAAGCAGAGCGAGTACGGCCGCGTCATCCTTCCGTTCACCGTGTTGCGCCGCCTGGACTGTGTGCTCGCGCCTACCAAGGAAGCAGCGTTGAACGAGCACGCGGCCAAGCAGACCGCTAGCATCGCCTTCGAGCCCTTCGTCAAGCGCAAGACGGGCCTGGACTTCTACAACGTCTCGTCGCTGGACATGGGCAAGCTCATGGGCGACCAGGACAACATCCGCGCCAACCTGGACAGCTACATCCAGGGCTTCGCGCCAGACGTGCGGTCGATCTTCGAGCACTTCGACTTCGCGGCCACGGTCGAGCGGCTGCACAAGGCCAAGCTGCTGTACCTGGTGACCGAGAAGTTCGCCGCCATCAAGTTGCACCCGTCCGAAGTGGACAACGTGCAGATGGGTCTGGTGTTCGAGGAACTGATCCGCAAGTTCGCCGAGCTGTCCAACGAGACGGCCGGTGAACACTTCACCCCACGCGAGGTGATCCGCCTGATGGTGAACCTGCTGTTCATCGAGGACAACGACGCGCTCACCAAGCCCGGCGTGGTGCGAACCATGTACGACCCGACGGCCGGGACCGGCGGCATGCTCAGCGTGGCGGGCGAGTACCTGTTCGAGCTGAATCCCAAGGCCCGATTGACACTGTATGGCCAAGAGTTGAACCCCGAGTCGCACGCGATCTGCAAGGCCGACATGCTGATCCGTGGCCAGGACATCAGCAACATCGTGCTGGGCAACACCCTCGGCGATGACGGGCTGCTGGGCAAGTTGTTCGACTACATGTTGTCCAACCCGCCCTTCGGCGTGGAGTGGAAGAAGATCGAGAAGGCGATCCGCGAGGAGTACGAGAAGCAGGGCTACAACGGCCGCTTCGGGCCGGGACTGCCGCGAGTGTCGGACGGTTCGCTGCTGTTCCTGCTGCACCTACTGAGCAAGATGCGACCGGCAGCGCAGGGCGGCAGCCGCATCGGCATCGTGCTCAACGGGTCGCCGCTGTTCACTGGTGGTGCAGGCTCGGGCGAGTCGGAAATCCGCCGCCACGTGCTGGAGAACGACTTGGTCGAGGCCATCGTCGCGCTGCCGACCGACATGTTCTACAACACCGGCATCAGCACCTACGTCTGGGTGCTGAGCAACCGCAAGCCCGACGACCGCAAGGGCTTCGTGCAACTGATCGACGGCTCCAGCTTCTGGCAGAAGATGCGCAAGAGCCTGGGCTCGAAGCGCAAGGAGATGAGCGACGAGCACATCGCCACAGTGACCAAGCTGTTCGGCGACTTCATGGAGGCGAGCCTGGTCACGGTGCTCGATGACAGGGGGAAGGAGACCGGCAACCAGGTGCAGGTGGACGGCGAGACGCTGCCAAAGGCGCCGGCCGGCGGCAAGGTGAAAAGGGTGCCGATCTCACGCATCTTCCGCAACGAGGAATTCGGCTACCGCACCATCACCGTCGAGCGACCGTTGCGCGACGAGAACGGCAAGCCAATGCTGGGCGAGAGGGGCAAGCTCAGGGGCAAGCTGCAACCCGACAGCAGCCAGCGCGACACCGAGAACGTGCCGCTATCGGAGGACGTGGAGGTGTACTTCAAGCGCGAGGTGCTGCCGCACGCCCCCGACGCCTGGATGGACCAAGAGAAAACCAAGGTCGGCTACGAGATACCGTTCAACCGGCACTTCTATGTGTTCGAGCCACCGCGTGAGCTGGCCGAGATCGACGCCGACCTGAAGAAGGTTACCGACCGCATCAAGGCGATGATCGAGGGGCTGTCGGCATGAGCTTTCCGAAGTACCCGGGATACAGGGATTCGGGGGTGCCGTGGGTTCCAGTGGTCCCCGCCCATTGGCGTACCGGCGGCCTCCGCTGGTTGGCCAAACGTTTCTCCGGCGGCACACCCGACAAGAACACCCAGGAGTACTGGCACGACGGGACCATTCCGTGGCTGAACTCGGGAGCCGTCAATCAAGCGTTGATCACTGAGCCCTCGACGTTCATTTCAGAGTCGGGATTCGCCTACAGCAGTGCCAAGTGGATTCCGGCCGGTGCCCTGGTTATGGCCCTCGCGGGGCAAGGCAAGACCAAAGGCATGGCCGCACAACTGGCGATATCGTCAACGTGCAACCAGTCGATGGCTGCCATCGTGCCGGCGGCCGAGATGCAGCCAAGGTTTCTACTCTGGTGGCTTCAGTCGAACTACCAGAACATCCGCAACATGGCGGGCGGTGACATGCGGGATGGGTTGAATCTCGATCTCCTTGGCGAGATTCCATGCCCCATCCCGCGGTTAGACGAGCAAACTGCCATCTCCACCTTCCTCGACCGCGAGACGTCCAAGATCGACGCCCTGGTCAAAGAGCAGAAGCGCCTGATCGAGTTGTTGAAGGAGAAGCGCCAGGCGGTGATCTCGCAGGCCGTCACGAAGGGGCTGGACCCGGACGTGCCGATGAAGGATTCGGGGGTGGAGTGGCTGGGGGAGGTGCCAGCGCATTGGGACGTCTGGCGAGTCAAGGACGCCGCCAGATTGGAGAGCGGCCACACGCCATCCAAGCAAGTGCCAGAGTATTGGGAGGACTGCGACATTCCTTGGGTATCGCTCAATGACTCCAAGCAACTCGCGGTCGTCGACTACATATCTGAGACAGCGGTCTGCATCAATGAACTCGGTCTCGCCAACTCGTCTGCCCGGATGCTCCCGACCGGTGCTGTCGTGTTCACCCGCGACGCAACGATTGGTCTAGCGGCAATTACAAGCAGGCCTATGGCGGTATCGCAGCACCTCATCGCTTGGTGCCCGGGTGAGCGTATCAATGCGCTCTACTTGCTTCGGGTCTTCAATGTCATGAAGGACTTTCTCGATGCGGCAACATTCGGAGCAACCATCAAGACCATTGGAATGGCCGATGTGAAGAATCTGGTCACGCCGCTGCCGCAGGTTTCCGAACAGCGCGAAATTGCTGCATTCATAGGCGTACGAAAGTCCGAGTTTGACGCGCTGATCTCTGAGGCCGAGTCTGCAACGGCGCTTCTCGGTGAGCGCCGCGCCGCCCTGATCTCCGCCGCCGTCACCGGCAAGATCGACGTGCGCAGCCTGATACCCCAGCCCGAGGCGGCGACCGCATGAGCATCCACAAGGAAATCCACCTCGAAGACGAAATCTGTGCGGACCTGATTGCCGCAGGTTGGCTCTACGAGGCAGGCGACAGCGCCCGCTACGACCGGGCTCAAGCGCTGTTCGTCGATGACGTGGTGGCATGGGTCAAGGCCAGCCAGCCCAAGACCTGGGACGCCATCGAGAAGAGCCACTGGGCATCAGCCACCAAAGTAGTTGGCGAGCGATTGCGCAAGGCGCTCGACAGCCAAGGCACGCTGACCGTGCTTCGCCAGGGCTTCGACATGATCGGCCTGAAGCACCCGACCAGCATGTGCCAGTTCAGGCCGGCGCTGGGCATGAACGCCGACCTACAGGCGAAGTACGCTGCCAACCGGCTGCGCGTAGTGCGGCAAGTGCACTACTCGCTGCACCACGAGAACAGCATCGACCTGGTGCTGTTCGTCAACGGCATCCCGGTGGCCACGGCCGAACTGAAGAGTCACTACACGCAGGGCGCCCAGGACGCGGTCTACCAGTACAAGACCGACCGCGAGCCACTGTTCAAGCCCAAGAACGCGCCCGAGCCGCTGCTGGCCTTCCCAGGCGGGGCGCTGGTGCACTTTGCGGTGAGCAATGCCGCCGCCGAGATGACGACGCGGTTGGCCGGCCTGGACACCACCTTCCTGCCCTTCAACCAGGGCAACGCGGGCGGTGCCGGCAACCCGCCGAAGGAGGGCATTGCCACCGACTACCTGTGGAAGGAGGTGTGGCAGCGCGACAGCTTCCTGCAGATCCTGGGCCGCTACCTGGTGCCAGTGAAGAACGCCAAGAAGCAGTTGGTGGGCTGGATTTTCCCGCGCTACCACCAACTCATGGTGACACGCAAGCTGGTGGCTGCGGTGACTCAGGAAGGCCCGGGCGGCAAATACCTGGTGCAGCATTCGGCCGGCTCGGGCAAGACCAACTCCATCGCCTGGACGGCGCACTTCCTGGCCGACCTGCACGACGCCAGGGACCACAAGGTTTTCGACACCGTCATCGTCATCTCCGACCGCACGGTGCTGGACACGCAGTTGCGCGAGGCCATCGAATCGTTCGAGCGCACCAAGGGTGTGGTGGCCGTGGTCACGGGCGAAGGGGCAAGCAAGAGCAAGGAACTGGCCGAAGCACTGGCGGCGGGCAAGAAGATTGTGGTGTGCACGATCCAGACCTTCCCCTTCGCGCTGGAAGAGGTGCGCAAGCTGGCGTCCACCAAGGGCAAGCGATTCGCGGTGATTGCCGACGAAGCACATTCGTCGCAGACCAACGAGACAGCCGCGAAGCTGAAGCTGGTGCTCAGCGCCGCCGAGCTGGCCGAGCTGCAGGATGGCGGCGAGGTGACGGCCGAAGACGTGCTGGCCGCGCAGATGGCGGCCAAGGCGGGTGGCGAAGAGGACACGGGCATCACCTACGTGGCCTTCACCGCCACGCCGAAGGACAAGACGCTGCAGCTTTTCGGCTCGCGGCCCGACCCGACGCGCAAGCCTGCGGCCGACAACGTGCCGGCGCCGTTCCACGTCTACTCGATGCGCCAGGCCATCGAGGAAGGCTTCATCCTCGACGTGCTGAAGACTTACACCTCGTACAAGGTGGCGTTCTCGCTGGCACACAAGGGGCAGCAGATCGACTCCAAGGAGGTCGATAGGTCCGAGGCCATGAAGGGGATCATGGGCTGGGTGCGCCTGCACGAGTACAACATCGCGCAGCGGGTGCAGGTGGTGGTGGAGCACTACCGCAAGCATGTGGCCGGTCTGCTGGCCGGGCAGGCCCGGGCGATGGTGGTGACCGGCAGCCGCAAGGAAGCGGTGCGCTGGCAGATCGCCACGCGCAAGTACATCGCCGACCATGGCTACCCGATGGACGCGCTGGTGGCCTTCTCGGGCGAAGTGATTGACCTGGAAAGCGGGCCCGACCCGTTCACCGAACACAGCAAGGAACTGAACCCCAGGCTGGGCGGGCAGGACATCCGCTCGGCATTCAAGAGCGGCGATTATCAGTTGCTGCTGGTGGCCAACAAATTCCAGACCGGCTTCGACGAGCCGCTGCTGTGCGCGATGTACGTGGACAAGCGGCTGGGCGGCATCCAGGCGGTGCAAACGCTCTCGCGGCTGAACCGCTTCTTCCCGGGCAAGGACCAGACCTACGTGGTCGATTTCGTCAACGACCCGGCCGACATCCTGGCGGCCTTCAAGCCGTACTACGAGACTGCCGAGCTGTCGGGCGTGACCGACCCATACATCGTCAACGAACTGAAGGCGAAGCTGGACGGGCAGGCCCTGTACGACACGTACGAGGTGGACCGCGTGGTCAACGTGGCGATCAAGGGCACGAAGGCCAAGCAGTCGGACCTGGACGCGGGAATCATGCCAGTGGCGAGCCGCCTGCTGACGGCCTACGCGCAGGCCAAGAAGGAGCGGGAAGCGGCCGGCAACGACGCGAAGGCAGCCAAGGACGCCAAGGATCGCATGGATGCGCTGGTGCTGTTCAAGGCGGACATCGGTGCCTACGTGCGCATCTACGGCTTCCTGTCGCAAATCTTCGACTACGGCAACACTGACATCGAGAAGCGGTCGATCTTCTTCCGGCTTCTGCAACCGCTCCTGACCTTCGGGCGCGAGCGCGAGGGCGTGGACCTGTCGGCCCTGAAGCTGACGGCCTACACAATCAAGAGCCTTGGCGACCCCAAGCTGATCGTCGGCGCGGGCGAGGGAGTCAAGATCGACCCGACCGACGAAGGCGGCACGGGCCAGGTGCAGGACAAGACCAAGATCGCGTTGTCCGAGTTGATCGCCAAGGTGAACGACCTGTTCGAGGGCGACCTGACCCCGGGCGACAAGCTGGTCTACGTCAACGACGTGATCAAGGGCAAGCTGATGGAATCGGAGAAGCTGGCCGAGCAGGCGATGAACAACACCAAGGAGCAGTTCGCCGCATCACCCGACTTGGCCAGCGAGATCATGAATGCGGTGATGGACGCGCTGTCGGCACACACGGCCATGAGCAAGCAGGCGCTGGAGTCGGAGAAGTTGCGCGGGGACATGAAGGACGTGCTGCTTGGGGCGGGCAAGCTGTGGGAAGGGCTGCGCGAGAAGGCGCAGTCTGCTGTCGGCAAGTGACGGGGTACGCTGAATGAAGCAACACTGCACCCACACATCGGATAGAGGCGTCGCACATGCCGCTTGAAGAAAAGGCCGTTGTCGTGATGACCGGGGCATTCCGCCGAATGGAAGGATCGGTAACCTCCCCGCAGAGAGTCGCTCACAAGGGTTCTTTCGTCTGGCGGTATGCAAACAGAGGCATCCACGAGGCAATCGTCCAGAAACTGGCTCGCAATGTCAGCGGACTCAACGCGGTATTTGTCCTGCTGCAAGCAGGCTATGTGCAGGAGGTCGGTGTCCTGCTCCGCACCCTGGATGAAATCCAAGAGGACATAATGTTTCTCGCCATAGCGGAGACAAACGGCGCTCGATCTGAGCGGCACGAGAGGTACCTAAAGGCTTTCTACTCGGATTTAGTGTTCTCGCGTCATGAGGGCTCCCTCGAAATCCAGAAGCCAGACTTGGTTCCCCGAAAGAAGATTCGCGCTCATACGATGAACGTCCTCGGGAAGGGCGTAAAAGCATCCCAGGCCCTGGTTGCTGGCGAAGCGGTCGGAACCGCGTATTCGGGTTACGTACACGCCAACTCTGAATGCATCATGGACATGTACGGGGGCGAGAATCTGTCCTTCCATGTCGAGGGGATGATGGGCACGCCGCGCATTGCCGCCTGCGCCCGAGGCGCCGAGAACTACATCTATCGCGGCCTCACGGCTACGATTGCGGCCGCCAAAGCGTTCGGTGATGCTCAGCATGTGGAGGTGTTGTACAGGTTTCTGGCCGAGTACGAAGCGGCCAATGGCCACCCTTCTCCAAAAGTGCAGAGTTCAGTTTGACGAATCGTTCAGCCGACGCTGCTCTCCTGGGGCATCAAGGCTTGTCCAACTGGCTCGGATAGGTCACCTTGCTGATAGCCCTCAGCTTCTGGGCCATGCTCGACCCGGCCGAATACAGGCCATAGCTCATGGTCGCCTTCTCGTGTCCCAGGATGTCCGCAGCTACGCCTTCGGGCACCCCTGCCTGCTCCAGCATGGTCGCCACGGTCTTGCGGATCGAGTGGAAGACATGGCCAGGGCCGAAGCTTATGGACTCCTTCAGTCGGCCGAACCTCTTGGACAACGGATCAGATCGAACCCCGTACTTGCTGGCCGAGGTCGAGGGGATCAGGAACCCATCAGCAGAGTTACTCTGAAGGCGCTTCACCAGGGCCTTCAGCTTCGGGTGAATGGGGACCTGCCTCTCGCCCGCGTCGGTCTTGTCATCGAACAGGAATACGCCATCCTTCGAGGTCTCAAGGGTGAGGGCGCACAGCGACTCGATCCGGGCCCCGGTGTAGGCGCCCAGTGCGATTAGGTCGGCCAGCGGTTGATCGTCTGCCGCGACGTCATAGACCTGGGCCAGTTCGTCGGCCGTGAATGCCTGCCGGTCCTGGGTGTTGCTCTTGGCGACCTTCCCGGCCAGCTTGAAGGAGCCGTCGAAGGGGTCGGGGGCGATCATCGTCACAGTCCCCGACATGCGCAGGTACGCCCACAGTGACCGGCAGCCTTCCCCGATGCGGGCCATCGTGGCCTTGGTCGCGCCGCCCTGCATGAGCTTGTCAGTCCATGCCTTCACTGCCTGGGGCTCCAGGGCCTCCAGGTTCACGAAGTGGTCAGTCATGCGCAGCACGTCGCGGTGCCTCTGGTCGATGGTCTTTAGCGACACCCGAAGGCTTTCCTTCCAGGCTGCCACCAGAGGGGCGAGGGGAGTGGTCTGTCCGGTGGCATGCTTCCATCGTGCCGAAGCCTGCTCACGGTCCGCGATCTTCGACACGGCCTTCTCGATCACGTCTTCAATGGCAATCGCTTCGGCCTCGCTGTTGGCCGTCATGTGACCCTGCCGCAGGTTGTCCCAGAAGGTTGCCTTCGGATCGGGCAGCTTGCCTCGCGCCTTCTCGGTCTCCGCCTTCCATCCGGGCACCAGCAGGCCAGCCCGAAGGATGGCTTCTCGCTTGTCGGCGGTCTTGGTGGACTGGCTGAATCGCCGCTTGCCGATGATGTGTCGAACGTCGTCGGGGACCGACAGCACGGCATACCAAAGATTGCGGCGCAGCTCGATGTGGCTCATTCGGGGCTCCTTGTTGGAACGCTGAATTTACCCCACATATTTACCCCACGCTGGGGCCATTTCGTGACTGTCTACCTAGGTAGAGTGCCTGATTTTGGTTTCGGTGACGAGTGTCCCGTCCACTCCGCCAGTAATCAAGGGGTTAGTACCTGAAGGTGCTAACCCCTTTCGTCTGGGCGCTCCCTTGATGAAGGGCGAAGTGTCCATCGCGTGATGATCGAGTGCATGCACTGCGGATTCCGGAACTCCGGAACGGCCTTGACACCAGTTGATGGTGCCGTTCATCACTCGTTTTTGTAAGCATTCGCAATTCCGTCCTTTGCGGAATTTCGTTTGGCGACAAGGTCTTACGAAGGTTCAACACGGATTTTTACTGGAGAGGGGTTCGAAGACGTTAAGTGTCGATACACATCGTCGAGAGTTGCGACTGCACACTCCGGATCGCAACTCCGAGAGCGCCTCTTGACCGCCATAGCCAACCCAATCATCGCGGAGTCCTATCTACATCCGCGAGCCTTCGTCGGTGGTGAGCCGTCCCGCGATGAGGACACTTCGCGCCATTTCAAAATCAGGGCCGCCGATGATCACGGGCAGAGGAGCTCCACCAATATTCTGATCAAGCGCCGGTATGAATGGCGCGGCTATCAGAATGTTGCTCTTCCTACGGAACAGGCAGGACACCGGATCACGCTCTGTGCCACCGAGGAAGACGAGGTCATCGGCACCATTACCGTCGGACTAGATGGCGCAGATGGGCTATATGCAGAGGACGCGTTCTGCTCGGAGGTACAAGCCCTCCGAAAAAACGGAATACGGATCTGCGAATTCACCAAGCTTGCCATGGGAGCAACGGCAGGCTCCAAGCATGTACTGGCTTCTTTGTTTCATGTCGCCTATACGATTGCGCATCGCATAAGAGGCTTCGACATGTTGCTCATGGAGGTGAACCCGCGTCACGTTGCGTATTACCGGCGCATGCTCGGATGTCAGATTCTCGGTGCCGAGCGGCTCAACCGCCGTGTCAGTGCGCCGGCCGTGCTGCTGTCTTTGGATCTCAACTACACGCGCGAGCAGATTCGCCGCTTAGGTGGGCGCCCTGAGCAAGCTGCTTGCGAGAAGTCTTTGTATCCATTCGCGTTTTCCGAACCTGAGGAAGCGGGCATCATCGATCGGTTGAACCGGTCGGTGTGGCCAGGAAAGCCTTCCTGAGCGGATAGCGGTACTCGCGGTGGCCGTCGAAACGCAGGTTTGACTCGGCGAGGGCCAAAACGGAGCTCAGCTCTTCTTTTTGGGAGCCAGTCGCGCCGGGCAGGCTTCGGCTTTGCCCCAGTAGCCTTGGCAAATGCGCTGCCGGCATTCGAGAGCCTGCGCGGTGCTCTTGCCACTGTGCAACTCGCAGCGTCTCACTACTTGCGCAAGCGTCACCGAGTGAGGCGAGGCATGCGGATCACCTTGACCTTCGCTCGAAACGTGCTCGAGCAAAGCGGAAAGCAGCAGTACGTCAGCATCCGGTCGGTTGCCGACCGGATTCGGTGTTTGCGAATTGGCGCGGGTGAGCGTGGCCGATGCGGAAGTTGAGGCGATACGGCGCACTGGCGCGGCAGGCTCGGCTCTCTGCACGCGCTTCGGTTCGGCTACATTGCCGGTCGCCGAAGGCCGAGGGAAAGCCTTGACCTTTTGCCCGGTTTGAAACCCCGAGGCCTGCACCGCGGCAGTCGTCAAGGGCGGCGCCGCAAGCGCGGTCGCACTTGCTGGCGTCTCGGCAGAGGCGACCGCTGCTGTGTGCTGCGCGGACGCCTTCTCGGGTAGCGCTTCGATGCGTGCGGCCGTCACGGCGACCGGCGCCGCACTTGCGTATGCAGCCGTCCGGCGCTTCTCGATGCCCGGCGGGCTCGCAAATACGCCCTCGTGGCCCCGGTCGAGCAACAGCGACGGGTTCGCCTCGCGCTGCTGACTCCACCACCAGCTTGCGGCAAGCGCCGCCACGGACAGCACGGTCGCAAGGAGCCAGCCGGAACCCCGGCGGGCGGACCGGCGTGCGCTCGGCCTGACGACGGATTCCAACTCGTCGAGCATCCGCAGGGCGTCGCTGTTCGTGGCGCCGCGTGGCGCTGCAAGATCTTCGGTCAAGCTCGGCCGGGCGGTGCGGCCCGACGGCGAAAGTGCCTCGGCGTGGTCATCTGTGGGAGAAGGCAAGGAGGGCTCCAGGCATCGTCGTTGTCGCGCACGAGGTGCACGCGGCTCGTTCACCAGCCCACACGCGCGGACAAGCGAGGCAAAATTTTAGGGTTCGCTTTCGATCACGAGTCGTTTCGGTGCGTCACCTTAAAGAGGGATGCCTGTGCGATGGACACGTCGGCATACTCCGCCGTCCTTTGGTCTGCCGAACGTGCACTGAACGCATGATTTTCGCTGTCGTTCTGTACTTCACGCTTGCCACCGCGGCACTTGCATTCCTGCTGTTGCCTGGACCGCGCGCTCAAGCGCTCGGATGGACGCAGCGGATCATCCGCAACGGCGCAGCGGTTCGCCGCTCTATCGCCGCACGGGGGCACCGCAGCGCCAACCGCATGCTGCGTGCGCTGAGCAAGCAATCGACGCAAGCGTGCGAGGGGTTGGCGCCTTACCGCCGCTGGATGCCAGCCGCAGTTGTGCTGCTGATCGTTGCGCCCCTGCTGCCACTGGTCCTGGCTTTGCGCGGTTTTCTACAACTCGACGGCTACGACCACCGCGTGAGCCGCGAAGTCAATCAACACATCGCCGTTCTCCTCGAAGGTGAACAGCTCGTGCCGCCGCCCCTGTTGCCGCCGGCGTGGTTCGCCACCCGCGAAGTCGAGCATGCACGACCGCTCATCCACGGCGCCAGCCGACAGTGGGAGCTCATGAATTCCGAGTTTCGGCAGCGATTGCTCGTCGTTTTCAAGTTGATGCGAGATAAGCATGGCATCGAAATGGTGCTGCTTGAGGGGTATCGGAGTCCGCAAAGGCAGCAGCAGCTTGCCGGGCTGGGGCCGCAAACGACGCGCGCCGGTGCGTTCGAGAGCTGGCACCAGTACGGCCTCGCCGCAGACTGCGCTTTCGTGCGCAACGGCCGCATCGTCATCTCCGAGCAAGACCCCTGGGCCGCGGACGCATACGCACGGTATGGCGAGGCGGCGCGTTCGGTCGGTCTGGTGTGGGGCGGGGGGTGGCGCAGCCTCAAGGACTACGGCCATGTCGAGTTGCCACTCGCGGGCGTCATGACGCGGCGCTTGAGCTCTGATCAACCGGCGACAGCACATGCCCACTGATTCATCGATCTGTCGTCGGGAGGCGCTGTGAGCAGACCGTTCATCGTGGTGGGAGACAAGACCGATCACGGCGGCGAGGTGATACAGGGTTCCGCCAGCACCGACGCAGCCGGCAAGCCCATGGCTCGCGTGGGTGACCAGGTCACCTGTCCGAAGAAGGGCCATGGCGGCACGACCGTGATTGCCAGCGGGGATCCCAGCTGCATGATCGACGGCCGGCCCGCGGCGCGTCACGGCGACAAGACGGCTTGCGGGGCCACATTGCTGTCCTCTCAGATCGCGACGACCGACTGATGCGTCCTTCGCCGCTACCGCCGTTGCGCACTATGCCCGTCGTCTCATGAGCAGTCTGTTCAAGGGCGTGGCTCTTTTCGTTGCCCTTACCTGCGGCGTCTGGATTGCGGTGCTGTGGCGCTGGGAAGTCACGGCGCGCGACATGAGCCTGAGCGACTTCGTTATCTACCTCGGCGTCCTGCCGCTCACGGTGTTCGCTCTTGTGCTGCTGCTGCGACGGGCTTCGCGTGGCGCGTTGCAGCGCCAAGCGGCTGCGGCTGCCGCCGGGCTCTCGGCCGTGCCCGCTGCGCGCACTACCGGGACAGACGACGATACGCAGCGCCATGCCACCGTGCAACTGCTTGCCGCGTCGCTCATGTGCGCGGCCGGTACGTCGGCTGCCGAGCTGCTGGCCGCAGCAAAAGACGGCGCTCCGCGACCCGCGCTCGACCCCGAGCTGCGCGACGACGACGGACTGCCGGTGTTCACCGCACGCATCGCTGTCCTGGATCCCGCTTCTCTTGCGCCACCGCTGGCATCGCTGATGGAGGCCGCGCGTGCCCGGCATGCCGAGTGGGCCGGCGTGGTGCCGCAAGAACACGTGCAGCGCGCTCTCGCAGCGCTGCAGGAGCCTTTGTCGCAAGCCGTCATGGCACTGGCGCCCTGGGCCGCTCGCTTTGCCACGCCAGCAGGTGGAGCGCCCGGGTGCCGTGTGCGCGTGCTGATCGGCTTGCCGGCAGACTGGACGCCGTTCGAGCAGGCGCTCGGTCATGCTTTCGCCACCGCGGTGGTCGCCACGGCAGAGCCTTCGGCGATCCCGGCGGCGTGCTTGGAGGTGACCTCGGGCACTGACACCGGCGAGGAGCTGCTGCTGCAGGCCGACCGTCTGCTCCGAGCACTGGCACGCGAGCAGCTCAGCGAACCACTGATCGTGGCCGCCTGCTACAGCGCGATCGGCGAGGACGCGGTTGATGCAATGGAGCGCGGCGGCTCGTTGTTCTCGAGCGCGAAGCGGCCCAAGGGGCGCATTCCCGGAGAAGCCGCAGCCGCACTCGTGCTGGCAGGCGCCGACTGGCCAGCAGCGGACACCGAGGGGTCGGTGCCGCACCTGTACCGGCCGACCGTGCTGCGCCGAGGCAAGTCGGTCGATGCGCCGGGCCGCATCGGCAGCGATCTCGTCTCGCAGGCGATAAGCCAGGCGCTCTCGGCCAGCGGCCTTCCCAGCGAGGCGATCTGCTCGCTGGCCTGTGACGCCGATCAGCACACGGCACGCGGTGCCGAGCTTCACGGTGGCGCGCACGGCCTGCTGCCGCACCTGGACAGCGGCGAAGACATCCACCTTGCCGGCACCGTCACTGGCGCGGTTGACGCAGTGAGTGCGCTGCTGATCGTGGCTTGTGCTGCCGAGTGCGCCACGGCGGGCGGCCAGCCTTGCCTCGCGGTCACCGTCGGCGACCCCTTCACTCGCATGGCGCTCGTCGTCCTGCCGGACCGACCGCTGGAGCCGGGAGGTGCGACCCCGGCCGCTGCCCCGGCCCCCGCAACCAAGTGAAAGAACGCCACCTACGCGCTGCAACGCGGCCGACAGCACGCCGAGCCCGTCGCCGCATTGCCTTGCCGGACAAGCTTTTATGAATCGATTCCGAACCTTCCTGATGGATACGCGAGTGCTGAGCGTGTTCGGCATGGCCGCACTCGCCACATTCCTGTTCGTAGGCGCCGACACGCTGCAGATCGCGCTGGCTTACGCGGGTATCGCGGTTGGGTTGGTGCTGCTGATCTGGTTCACGGTTTGGGTCGCGCGCAAGCTGCTCGCGCGACGGGCGGCGCGGCGTTTCGAGCAAGCGATCGATGAACAGACCGACAAGGTGCGCTTGGCCTCGCCGCCCACCGACAAGGCCGACCTCGATGCGCTTCGCGCACGCATGCGCGAAGCCGTCAAAACGATCAAGACCTCGCGCCTGGGCCTGAGCACCGGCGGCGCGGCGCTGTACGAGCTGCCCTGGTACATCGTGATCGGCAATCCGGCGGCGGGCAAGAGCACGGCCGTCGTCAAGTCGGGGCTCACCTTTCCGTTCGCGGACAAGGCCGGCAGCGTGGTGCAAGGCATTGGCGGCACGCGCAATTGCGACTGGTTCTTCACCAGCGAAGGCATCCTGCTCGACACCGCCGGCCGCTATTCGGTGCACGAGGAAGACCGCTCCGAATGGCTCGGCTTCCTGGGCCTGATGAAGCGGCACCGCCCCAAGGCGCCGATCAACGGCATCCTGATCGCAGCGAGCGTGGCCGAGCTGTCGCAGGCGCGTCCCGAAGCGGCAATTCAGTTGGCGAAAAACCTGCGCCAGCGGGTGCAAGAACTGACCGAGACGCTCGAAGTCTTCGCGCCGGTCTACCTTGTATTCACAAAAGCCGATCTCATTGCCGGCTTCACCGAGTTCTTCGAGGACCGCGACCGTGCCGAACGTGAACGGGTATGGGGCGCAACGCTGCCCTACGACCCTCTCGCGAAAACCGACGCCGTGGCGCTGTTCGACCGGCATTTCGACGAGCTGTTCGACGGGCTAAGGGAAGTGTCGGTCGCGCGCATGTCGCTGCACCGTGGCCAGTCGCTGCCACCCGGGGTGCTCACCTTCCCACTCGAGTTCGCCGCCGTGAAGCCGGCGCTGCGCGCCTTCGTCGCGACGCTGTTCGAAGACAACCCCTACCAGTTTCCGCCCGTCTTTCGCGGCTTCTACTTCACCAGTGCACTGCAAGAGGGAGTGGCGAGCAGCCGCGCCAGCGAGCACGTGGCGCGGCAGTTTGCGCTCAACGACCGCCCGGAACACACGGTGGCGATGGTGGTCGCCGACAACGGTTTTTTCCTGAAGGACCTGTTTTCGCGCGTGATCTTCGCCGACCGCAACCTCGTCAGGCAGTACACGAGCCGCGTCAAGCTGCGCGCGCGGGCGCTGACTTTCGGCGCCGCCGTCGTGGCACTCGCGCTGGGTCTGGGGGGTTGGAGCTGGGCCTACCTCGGCAACCGGCAACTTACCGTGAACGTTCAGGCAGACCTCGACAAGGCGATCCTGCTGCAGCGAGAGCGCTACGACCTCGCCTCGCGCATCGAGGCGCTCGAAGTGCTGCAAGACCGCATCGAGCAACTCGACCGTTACCGTACGGACCGGCCGCTGGCGATCGGCCTGGGCCTGTATCAGGGCAGGGCGATCGAAGCCAAACTGCGGGCGGAGTACTTCGCCGGCGTCGAGCAGATCATGGTGCAGCCGGTCGCCCAGGCACTCGAAGCTTTTCTCGGCGAGGTGAACCGCGATTCGGCCGGTCTGCAGCCAATGACGCGCGCCCCCGAGTCGGCGGCAACGCCGCTGGCTTCACAGGCGGCAGCACCTGCGGTGGGCCTGTTTACCGAGGCTTCGCCGCGTAGCGCCGAAGACGCCTACAACGCGCTCAAGACGTACCTCATGCTCGGCGACCGCCCGCGCATGGAGGCCGGCCACCTGACCGATCAGATCACCCGCTTCTGGCGCGGCTGGCTAGAAGCGAACCGCGGCGCCATGCCTCGCGAGCAAATGATCCGCAGCGCCGAACGCATGATCGGCTTCACCATCGCCAACCTCCAGGATCCCGCCTTCCCGGTGCTGGCCAACAACCTGAGTCTGATCGATCAGACGCGCGAGAACCTCCAGCGCGTGGTGCGCGGCATGGCAGCACGCGAGCGCGTCTATGCCGACGTGAAGGCGCGTGCTTCGACCCGTTTTCCACAGGTGACCGTGGCGCGCATCGTGGGCGACCTCGACCGCGAGGTGATTGCCGGCAGCTATGCCATCCCCGGCACTTTCACCCGGGAAGCCTGGGACGGCTACATCGAACAGGCCTTCAAGGAAGCTGCGACAAAAGAGCTGCAAAGCGCCGACTGGGTGCTCAAAACCGCGGCGCGCGACGACCTCACGCTCGAAGGCAGCCCGGAGCAGATCCGCAAGGCGCTCACGGATCTGTACAAGGCCGAATACGTGCGCGAGTGGCAGCGCTTCATGCAGGGCGTTTCGGTCGCCGAGTTCGGCACGTTCCAGACCGCGGTGCTCCGCATGAACCGGCTCGGCGATCCGGTGCAGTCGCCGATCAGGAAGGTGATGCAGACGCTGTTCGACCAGACCTCGTGGGACAACCCGTCGATCCTGAACGAGCGTCTGGCCATTGCGCAACGCGGCATCCTGGGCTGGTTCAAGCAGACCATCCTGCGCCAGGCGCCTTCGCGCGTGGACGTTAGCCTGAACGTCGGCGCGGACAAGGCCGAGATCAAGGCAGGCCCGATCGGTCGCGAGTTCGCGGTGCTGGCCCGGCTGATGATGACGCGCGACAACAGCCCGACGCAGATGGCCGGTTACCTGGAAATGCTCTCCAGGGTGCGCACGAAATTCAACCAGATCAAGACCCAGGGCGACCCCGGCCCCGCGGCGCGGCAGTTGATGGCGGCGACGCTCGCCTCGTCGGGCTCCGAACTCGCCGAGGCGCTGAAGTACGTGGACGAACAGATGCTGGTGGGCATGACCGACAGCGCTCGCGCCACCTTGCGCCCGCTGCTCGTGCGCCCTTTGATCCAGGCCTTTGGCGTGATCGTCGAGCCGGCCGAAACCGAGATCAACCGGGTTTGGGCCGCACAGGTGCGGGAGCCGTTCCAGCGCATGCTGATGGCGAAGTACCCGTTCGACCCCGCGTCCAGAATCGAGGCCGCCCCTGCAGAAATCGCCAAGGTGTTCGGCCCTGACGGCGCTGTCGCGAAGTTCACCAACGAAACCCTGACACCGCTGGTGGTGCGGCGCGGCGACACCCTCGCGGCGCGCACCTGGGCCGATGCAGGCATCCGGCTGCGGCCTCGGTTCTCGGCTGGATTCGCCGGCTGGGTTGCGCCGCTGGAGGGCGGCGCGGCACCGGCCGGTGGACCCAACGGCGCCGCCGCAACTCCCGGCAGCGCCTCGCAGACCGTGTTCCAGATCCTGCCGCAAGGCTCGCCGGGACTGACGGAGTACACGATCGAGATCGATGGTCAGAAGCTGCGTTATCGAAATGCCGCACCGGCCTGGCAACGCTTCGTCTGGCCGAACGAGGGCGGCACGCCGGGCGCGCGCATCACCGCTGTCACTCATGACGGCGCCACGGTGAACTTTCTGGACGAGCCGGGTCGCTTCGCACTGACCAAGATGTTCGAGTCCGCCGAGCGCCGGGTGCTGGCAGATAACCTGTACGAGCTTTCCTGGGTCGAAGGCAAGAACGTGGTGACGGCGCACCTGCGCATCGTCAGCCAGCCCGGCGTGCCGGCGCCCACCGACGCAGAGGGAGCGGGAGATGCCCCGGCAGTCTCGGCGAGCTTGCGCGGTGCCCGGCTCCCCAACCTCGTCGTCGGTGTCGATCCGCCGCCAGGGGGCGCCGCGGTGCAGATCGCGCCGCAAGCGACACGATGAAGGCGGAGCACTTCGCATGACGCATCCCGTGAGTGTTCCGCTCGCCTACTTCGGCAAACTGCCGTCGCGAGGCGATTTCGTGCGCAGCGCCCACCAGGGCGGCCTGATCCAGACGCTGGACCGTTGGTTGAGCCAGGGCGTCGAGCTGATGTCGAGCCAGCCTCGCTGGAAGGAGGTCTACGACCGCGGCCCGAAGACGCATTTCGCTTTCCTTTCCGTGCACAGCCCCCGGGCCATCGCCGGCCACCTCGCGGCAAGTGCGGACGCTTCCGGACGCCGCTTCCCCTTCGTTGTGGCGGGCGCCTTCGAGGTCGCCGCACCGCTGGATTTCATTGCACGCGCCCCCATGGCGCTCACGCGGCTGTGGGCGCGCTTCGAACAAGCGACGCACAGCGTGTGCGCCGCGGACGATGCCGCTCCGCTGTTGGGCGAACTGGCACTGACGGCCTTCGAACTCGACACATCTCCCGCCGCCTACGAGGCCAGCGTGCAGGATTTCGCCGAGCTCCAATCGGTCGGCTCGCTGGAGGCGATGTTGCGTCAGGCCGGCCATGCGATCGATGTGCGCCAAGTGCTGCTCGCACTCGGTCTGCTGCTGCAGCCGGTTCTTGCGGGCGGCGGAAAGACGCTCAAGAAAGGCCTGTGCCTTCCTCTGCCGACCGATCCGCTGTACCGCCCGCTCGTCGCGAGTTTCTGGCTGCAGCTGGTGACGCCCTTTCTTGCGCGTGGCGACTTCGAAGTGGCCCTGTTTCTGCCGCAGCGCTCGGGCGTCTCGCCCACGCTGGCCATCGGCTTGAGCGGCGACTCGGCCGCACACCTGCGCGCGGTGCTAGATCCCGACGCCGGCGACGAAGCCTTCCTCGACCCGACACCGGCCGACTGGGTTGAAGAGCACGCGCACCAGGACTACGCGGTCAAGAAGCTCTCGAGCTATCTGCAGCAGCCGCAGCTGTCTTTGCGTCAAGCGACCATGACATTTCGCGAAGCGTTTCTCGGAGGATGACCATGATCGCAATCGCACAAGCGCTGCGCTGGCTGCTGCCGCTTTCGCTCGCCATCGCAGGCGGCCTCGCCGGCGCCGCGGGAACGACGCCGGCGCCCGGCAAGGTGGTGGTTTCCGGCACGGTGCCTGACGAAGCGACGCGCCAGGCGGTGCTGACGCGCGCGCGTGAAGTGTTCGGCGTCGACCGCGTGGTCGATCAGCTCGGCGTCGGCACCCTTGTCGCACCGCCGAATTGGACCGCCTACGTGCAGCGCATCATCTCGCCCGATCTGAAGCAGGTCAGTCGGGGGGAAATCAGCATCCGTGGCAATGTGATCGACCTCAAGGGGGAGGTCGGCAACGAAGCCGTTCGACAACAAATCGTCAGTGACATTGCCACGAGGGTCAACACCACCTACACGGTGCGCAGCGGGCTGCGCGTTGGCGCCGCGGGACAAGACCAGGTGGATCTCGCGCTAGGCAACCGGACCATCGAATTCGAAACCGGCAACTCCGCGCTCACGCCAGCGGGGCGGGAGGTGCTCGAGCTGCTGGCACCGGTGTTGCAGCGGTTAGCGGGGCGCAGCTTCGAGGTCACCGGACACACCGACGCTCAAGGCTCGCGGCCGCAGAACATCGCGTTGTCCGCAGCACGCGCCGACACGGTGAAGGGCTACCTCGTCGGCAAGGGCATTGCGGCCGACAGCATCGTGACCTCGGGCGCCGGCCCCGACCGGCCCATCGCCGACAACGACACGCCCGACGGGCGCGCACGAAACCGGCGCATCGAACTGCGCGTCGTGCAATAGCGCCCGACGCTCACTCTGCGGCGACGGGCGGCGGCACGCCGAGCAGTTCTTCCACCTGCAACAGCGCGCCCTGATCCTTGAGCACTGCACGCAGCCAGGCGTGCAAGGGCATGTCGCCCCACTGCGCGGCACGGTCGGCCAGATAGGCCACGGGACTGTGCGGCTCGGTGCGGCGGAAGAAATCGGCCACCATGCGCAGTTGCTGCAGTGCCTCGGCACGCGTGCGCAAGGGCGCAGTCGAGGGCGCCTCGCCCGCCGCCGCTCGCCCGGTGCTGAGCACTTCGGCGGAAGGCAACGCCGGGTTGGCCGGCGCGCCCAGAGGATCGGCCTCCCGAGCGAGGCGCTCGACGGCATGTGCAGCGTCCGCGAGCGCACTGCGGGCGCCCGCGAACCCGGGGCTGTCGTCGCCCAGACGCTCATCGACCAGTCGCTGCAGCTGCTCGAGCGCCTGCTGAGCGCGCTGCACTTCCGCCAGGTTGTCGACGAAGAAGCCACGCGGCGTCTTGCGGCGCACCGCGGCGATGTCGTCGAGTGTGATCCGGCCATGGGTAGCAGGCGCTTCGCCTGCCGGATCGACGCTGCGAGACAGCGCCTGCGCCGACGCCATGTCGCCCAGCGAATAGGCGTGCGTGCCATCGCGCAACACCGGCAGCCGCGGCGCAAGCGACTCGACCTGCGCGAGGAGCCATCGCAGGCTGCCGCCGCGTTGCTCGGCGTCGCCGTCCTCGATGCGAGGGTGCAAATCGTCCCAGAAGCCTTCGCACAACAGCCGGTACAGCGTCAGGCCATCGGCCAGGCCGGCGTAGCCGACGAGGCGAGCGCGTGCGTCGGTGAGCCAGGCTGCGACGCGCAGGTCCTTGGTGCGCTGGCTCAGCAACTGCTCGCACTGCGCGAGCACGCCGGTCCAGTCGGCCGACTTCAATGCCGTGACCCACTCGCCCTGATCGAGCGTCGGGTCGTCGGCACGGCGCATCTCCTGGATCGCATCGAACTCGGTCGAGAACGACAGATCGTCTCCGCAGGGCGATGGTCCGGAAACCGCCGCGAGCAATACGTCGAAATTCATGGAGGGAACAGGGCGCCGGCCAAGCTGGGAAGCCGCAGATTCTAGAAGGGGCACCCGCTTGCGAGTACCCCGCATTCGCACCGCTTCAGCGGGCTCGCCGAGCTCACGCCGCTGCCGCGTCGGGCCTCTCCACGACCGTCGGCGTTTCGATCGGCCCCGGCGCCGACTTGCGCGCAAAGAGTGTGTACACCGTGGGGACCACGAAGATGGTGAGCAGGGTGCCCAGGCTCATGCCGCCGACGATGACCCAGCCGATCTGCTGGCGGCTCTCGGCCCCGGCTCCGCTGGCGAGCGCCAGCGGCACCGCGCCCAGCACCATCGCGCCGGTGGTCATGAGGATGGGTCGCAGCCGCAGGCTGGCCGCTTCGGTCACCGCGTCGATCGTGCTCTTGCCCTGCTGACGTAACTGGTTGGAGAACTCGACGATCAGGATGCCGTGCTTGGTGATCAGCCCCACGAGGGTGATGAGCCCGATCTGCGAATACACGTTGAGCGTGCCGCCGGCCAGCTTCAAGGCCAGCAATGCGCCCACCATCGACAGTGGCACCGCCAGCAGGATCACGAAGGGATCGACGAAGCTTTCGAACTGCGCAGCCAGCACGAGAAAGATGAACAGCAGGGCCAGCACGAACACCAGTCCGAGCGCGCCGCTGGAGGTGCGGAACTCCCGCGAGATGCCGTTCAGCTCGGTCGAATAGCCGGGCTCGAGCACCTGGGCCGCCGTGGCATCCATGAACTCCAGCGCCTCGCCGAGCGCATAACCGGGCGCCAGGTTGGCGGTGATGCTGACCGAGCGGCGCTGATTGAAGTGGTTCAGCTCGCGCGGAGCCACGCTGGTTTCCACCTTCACCAGCGCGGCCAGCGGGATCATGGCTGCGTTGCCGGCTGCATCGGCGCGGCCGCGCACGAACAGTTTTTCGATGTCGGCCGGCACCGTGCGGCCGCTGAGGTCGGTCTGCACGATCACGTCGTACTGCTCGGCATTGCGCTTGTAGCGGGTCACGTTGCGCCCGCCCAGCATGGTCTCGATGGTGCGTGCCACGGCGTCCACCGACACGCCGGCGTCGGCCGCGCGGTCGCGGTCCACCGAGATGTAGATTTCGGGCTTGTTGAGGCGCAGGTCGATGTCGGGCTGCACGATGCCGGGGTTCTTGCCCATCTCGGCCAGCATGCGCTGCGCCACGGCGGCAAGGTTCTCGTAGCTGTCGGAGGTGAGGATCACGAAGCTGATCGGCCGCTCCCGGAAGCCGCCACCCAGCGAGGGCGGCGTGACCGGAAAAGCGCTCACGCCGGGCAGCGCAATGAAGTCGGGCGCCAGGCCGCCCAGCACATCGAAGATGCTGCGCTCGCGCTCGGCCCAGTCGATGGTGCGGATGATCGCGATGCCCTGCGCCACTGTCGGATTGCCGGCGATGACGAAGGCACGATCCACATCCGGGTCCTGCAGGGCGAGGCGTTCGATCTCCCGCAGGTAGCGCGTGGTGTACTCGAGCGTGGCGCCGTCGGGCGAGCTCACGTTCGTGAAGATCGTGCCGCGGTCTTCCATCGGCGCCAACTCGCTCTTCATGCTGCCAAACAGCCACACCGCCGTGCCGGCGGAAGCGGCCATCACCGCGATCACCACCCAGCGGTGCAGCAGCGTCCAGCGCAGCACGCGCGTGTAGCCGTGGGTCAGGCCGTCGAGCGCGCGCTCCATGAAGCGGTCGAAGCGGCCCGGCTTGGGGTTGTGGCGCAGCAGCTTGCTGCACATCATGGGGCTCAGCGTGAGTGCGACGAAGCCGGAGACGATCACCGCGCCCGCCAGCGTGAGCGCGAACTCGGCGAAGAGCCGCCCGGTGCGCCCGGGCGTGAAGGCGAGCGGCGCAAACACGGCTGCCAGCGTGAGCGTCATCGCCACCACCGCGAAGCCGATCTCACGCACGCCCTTCAGCGCGGCCTGGAACGGCTCCAGCCCCTCCTCGATGTGCCGGTAGATGTTTTCCAGCACGACGATCGAGTCATCGACGACCAGGCCGATCGCCAGCACCAGCGCCAGCAAGGTCAGCGTGTTGATGCTGAAGCCCGCCAGCGAGATGAGGATGAAGGCGCCGATCAGGCTCACCGGGATGGTGACCAGCGGAATGATCGAGGCGCGCAAGGTCCGCAGGAACACGAACACGACCAGTGCCACCAACGCGACGGCCTCGGCGATGGTGGTGTACACCGAGGCGATCGAACGCTCGATGAAGATGGAGTTGTCGTTGGCGACCTGCACCGTCAGGCCCTCGGGCAGGTCCTCCTGAATCTGAGGCACCGCGGCGCGCACGGCGGCGGCCAGCTCGAGCGGGTTCGCGGTGGCATTGCGGATCACGCCGAGCGAAACCGCCGGCTGCCCGTTGAAGCGCACGCTGCTGCGCTCCTGCGCCGCCGCCTCCTCGATGCGCGCCACATCGCGCAGGCGCACGGTGTGGCCGCTCGCGGCCTGCTTGATGGCGATGTCGGCGAACTGCGCCGGCCGGTTGAGGTCGGTGCGTGCGGTGACCGTGAACTCGCGTTGCTGGCTCTCGATGCGGCCGGCCGGCACCTCGAGGTTCTGGCCGCGGATCGCGTCTTCGACATCCTGCACCGTCAGCCGGTAGGCGGCCAGCCGGTCGGGATCGAGCCACACGCGCATGGAATAGGTGCGGTCGCCGTTGATGCGCACGTCGGCCACGCCGGGCACGGTCTGCAGGCGAGGGCGCACCAGGCGCGTGAGCACGTCGGTCACGTCGAGCGGCGAGAGCGTGTCGCCGCTGAACGTGAGCCAGATGGTCGGCGAGGCGTCGGCCTCCACCTTGGTGATCACCGGCTCCTCCACTTCGTCCGGCAGCCGGCCGCGAACGCGCGAGGCGCGGTCGCGCACGTCGGCCGCAGCGTTGTCGGGGTTCTTCTCGAGCTTGAAGCGCACCGTGATTTGGCTCTGTTCGGAGCGCGAGATCGAGGTGATGATGTCCACCCCATCGATGCCGGCGATGGAGTCTTCGAGGATCTTGGTGACCTGCGACTCGATCACTTCCGACGAAGCCCCGACCAGGCGCGTGGCCACCGTGACCACCGGCTCGTCGATGTTGGGGTACTCGCGCACCTGCAGGCCCTGGTAGGACACCAGGCCGACGAGCACCAGCAGCAACGACATCACGGTCGCGAAAACCGGCCGGCGCACGGCGACTTCGGCAAGCTGCATGAAGCCCGTCTCCTGCAGCAGTGGGGTCAGTCGGCGCGGTGGGCCAGGGCCTTGCCCTTGCCGCCCACGGAGCCCCCGGACGCACCGGAGGCACGCACCGCTGGCGGCTCGGCGGCACGGCCCGCAGGACCACCCAGCTCGACGACCTGCAACTGCAGCCCGTCGCCGCGCATCAGCCGCGACTGGCCGGCGGTGACGATGCGCTCACCGGCTCGCAGGCCGCCCAAGATCTCCACCTCGCCGTTGCGGCGGATGCCGGTGCGCACCTCGATGCGCTGCGACAGCGGCCCGTCGGGCCCGTCCACCACCTTGAACAGCAGCTCCTTGCCGGCCTGCGGCACGACCGCCTCTTCGGGCACCAGCACGGCGCCGGGGCGCTCTGCGAGCTGCACCTTTACACGCGCGAACATGCCCGGGCGCAGCGTGGCGTCGCGGTTGGGAATGAGGCCGCGCGCCAGCAGCGCCCGGCCGTCGAGGCTGATCTGCGGCTCCAGCGCCTCCACCACCGCGTCGAACCGCCGGCCGGGCAGCGAGTCGATGGAGACCTCCACCTTTTTCTTCACCTCGAGTTGCGACGTGAAACGCTCGGGCAGGCTGAAGTCGACATACACGCTGGAGGTGTCCTGCAGGCTCACGAGGTCGGCGCCGTCCTGCACCACGTCGCCTACATTGACTGCGCGAATGCCGGTCTGGCCATCGAAGGGAGCCACGATGCGCAAGCGCGCGAGCTCGGCGCGGGCCAGCGCCACCTGCGCCTCGGCCACGTTGAGGTTGGCCTGCGCCTGATCGACCACGCTTTGCGTCACGAAGTTCTGCGCCACCAGCTCCTGATTGCGCGTGAGCGTAGTGCGGGCGATGTCGGCTTGGGCCTGCGACTCGAGCAGGCGGGCCCGCTGCAGCGCATCGTCCATCTGCACCAGCAATTGGCCGGTCTTCACGCGCTGGCCGTCGGCGAAGCCGAGCTTGACGATGCGCCCGCTCACCTCGGGCCGCATCATCACGCCCTGACGCGCACGCAGGCTGCCAACCGCGCTGGTGTCGTCGCTCACGTCCCGCGCCACTGCACGTGCCACCTCCACCGGCACCGGGCCGGTGGTCCCCGCCTTGGGGTGAGCGACCGCTGCCGACGCCGGCGGCGTGCGCGCTGCGCTGTGGTTCTGCGCCCACCAGGCCACAGCCGACACGGCGAGCAAGCCCACGCCGGCCAGCGTGACGGTAAGTTTCTTCATGCGCAGATTGTCGGCAAATACCGAGAATCTATGCGGTCTTGGGATTCGGTAGCCCAAGCGGCCGCGATGCCTGGTCGCGGCACTGGGAGAAACATTGCTTCACAAAGCGCGTGCGCCGGGCGCGAAGTCCGCGCAGCCGCGGTTGGCCAGGGCGTCCGCGCGCTCGTTGCCTGGATCGCCGGCGTGTCCCTTAACCCAGTGCCAATCGATGCGGTGCAGCGCGGCCAAGGCGTCCAGGCGCCGCCAGAGATCGGCGTTCTTCACCGGCTTCTTGTCGGCCGTGAGCCAGCCGCGCTTCTTCCAGTTGTGGATCCATTCAGTGATGCCCTGGCGCACGTACTGGCTGTCCGTGTAGACAGCAACCGTGCAGCTGCGCTTGAGCGAGGCCAGCGCTTCGATCACCGCGGTGAGCTCCATGCGGTTGTTGGTGGTCACCGCTTCGCCGCCGAACAGCTCTTTCTCGTGGCCATCGGCGCGCAGCCATGCGCCCCAGCCGCCGGGGCCGGGGTTGCCCTTGCAGGCGCCGTCGGTGTAGATCGTGACCGCGGGCCGGGCGATGCCGGGATCGGGCAGGTTCATCGGCTGGGTTTTTCCTTGTTGTGGTGCGTGTGGCTGACAACGGCTGGCGCCGTGCGCGGCTTGCGCACGGGTTTGCGGGCCGGGCCGATGACGCGCATGCCGCGCACGCGTTTCACCGCGCTGAGCACATAGACCGCGCCGAACACCGGCCACCAACGGTCGCCGGCTTTTTCCATCCAGTCATAGCGCTCGAGCCAGCGCTGCGTGCGCAGCGCCGGGCGGTAGCAGCCGAAACCGCCGCGCTCCACCTCGAAACTCAGCAGGCGCAGCCAGTCACGTAGCCGCCGGTGGCCGATGAAGTCGCCCGCGCGCGGCAGGAACAGGCCGCTGCCGTCACCCTCGCCGCTGGCGCGCGCCGCCCAGCGGCCGGCCCACTGGCGCAGGCCCCACAGGCTAGCCGGGTTAAAACCGACGATGACCACGCGGCCCTCCGGCACCAGCACGCGCTCGACCTCGCGAAGGGTCTGGTGCGGATCGCGCGCGAACTCCAAGGTGTGCGGCAGCACCACCAGGTCCAGGCTTTGCGCCGCGAAAGGCAGTGCGTCGAAGTCGCAACACAAGGCCGCCTGCGCGACGCGCGGCGGCACTATCTCACCTGGCGCTGCTCCAGGCTCGCCCGCCGGCGCGGCGTCTTGTGCAGAATGCGCTTGCAGTGCCAACCAACGGTGAGGCATGCGGTTGGCTTGCAGCACGTCGAGTTCACGCAGGCCGAGCTGCAGCGCGTGAAAGCCGAACACGTCGGCCACATGCGCGTCGATGCGCGAACGTTCCCACTCCAGCAGATAGCGCCCCGGCGGCGTCTGCAGCCACCAAGGCAACTCCAATATCGAAGGGTCTCGCGCCATGAACCTGATTGCTCTTCCCGCTTTTACCGACAACTACATCTGGCTGCTTCACGATGGCTCGGAGGCGATCGTCGTCGATCCGGGGGAAGCGGCACCGGTCGTGCGCGCCCTCGACGAGCACGGCTTGAAGCTCGGCGCGATTGTAGTGACCCACCATCATGACGATCACGTCGGCGGCGTGGACGCGCTGCGTGATCGGCTGGTGCCGCAAGGCGTCGTCTGGGGTCCCGCCGGCGGGCGCATTCCGCAACCGTACACACCGCTCGAGGACGGTGACGCCGTCGAGCTGTTCAGCACCAGCTTTTCGGTGATTTTCGTGCCCGGCCACACGCGCGACCACATCGCCTTCTTCGGCCAGCCGGCCGGCGAAGCGCCGCTGCTCTTTTGCGGCGATACGCTATTTTCCGGCGGCTGCGGGCGCCTGTTCGAAGGAACGCCTGCGCAAATGCACGAATCACTCAGCAAGCTCGCCGCGCTGCCCGGCGAGACACGCGTGTGCTGCGGTCACGAGTACACCCTTTCGAACCTGAAATTCGCGCATGCGGTGGAACCCGACAACACCGCGGTGATCGACTACACGCGCCGGTGCCAGGCACTGCGCGAACGCGATCTGCCCACCTTGCCGAGCACGATCGCCGTCGAGCAGCAGGTCAATCCCTTTTTGCGTGTCGAAGAAGAGCAGGTGCAGGCCAGTGTCCGCACCCGCAACAGCGGCGCGCGCGATGCAGTCAGCGTGCTTGCCGCGCTGAGAGAGTGGAAGAACGAATACCAATGACTGATCAAGCTCCCGCGCAGCGGCGCGCGCTGTTCGCTGAACCTCAACAGCGCCTCGCTTCTCACGCCTTGTCGTTTTGCGGCATCTCGACCTGGCCCCTGCTCGCCCGCACCGCCGCGTTCACGGCCTTGACGCTCACCTTGGGCGCCTGCGCTACCGGGCCGGCATCCCAGGAGCCTCCTACTGAGCCGATCCCGGTGGCCGCGGCGCCGGCCGCTTCGGCAGCCTCTGCAACGATCGAGATCGCTTCGCCGGCTGCGGCGGCCAGCGAAGCCGGTGCCGAGATCGCCTCGCCGGCCAGCCCCGAACCTGAAGAGACCGGCGATGCCGTTGGCCCGCCGACCGATCCGCTGCGCCCAGAGGAGCCAGTCAACCTGGCTGAAGAAGCCGCGCGCCGCGACCTCTGGGTGCGCGTGCGCCAGGGCTTCGCCATCCCCGACCTCGACACCGATCTGGTTCGCGGCCGCGAGCGTTATTACGCCAGCCGGCCCGACTACGTCCAGCGCATGACCGAGCGCTCGAACCTCTACCTGTTCCACATCGTCGAGGAAGTCGAGCGCCGCGGCCTGCCGACTGAGCTTGCGTTGCTGCCCTTCATCGAAAGCGCGTTCAACCCGCAGGCGCTGTCGAGCGCCAAGGCCTCGGGCATCTGGCAGTTCATGCCCAAGACCGGCAAGCACTACGACTTGGCGCAGAACTTCTTTCGCGACGAACGCCGGGACGTGCTCGCCTCGACCCGCGCCGCGCTCGACTACCTGCAGATGCTCCACGCACGCTTCGGCGACTGGCACCTCGCACTGGCCGCCTACAACTGGGGCGAAGGCAGCGTCGGTCGCGCCATCGCGAAGAACCGCAGGGCCGGAAAGCCGACCGACTACCTGAGCCTCAAGATGCCGGCCGAGACCCGGCTCTACGTGCCCAAACTGCAGGCGGTGAAGAACATCGTGGCGCAGCCTGAAGTTTTCGGCCTCGAGTTGCCCCCGATCGAGAACCACCCCTACTTCCTGAGCGTGCCGATCCAGCGCGACATGGATGTCGAGCTGGTAGCAGAGCTGGCCGGGCTGCCGATCGAGGAGTTCCACGCGCTGAACCCCTCGCTCAAGCAGCCGGTGATCCTGGCCGCCGGCACGCCGCAGGTGCTGCTGCCCTACGACAACGCGAATGCTTTCGTGCGGACGCTGCCCGACCATGTCGGTCCGTTGGCGAGCTGGACCGCCTGGGTCGTGCCGCGCACCATGAAGACCGCCGACGCCGCCAAGCAGCTCGGCATGAGCGAGGCGACGCTGCGCGAGATCAACCGCATTCCGCCGCGCATGCAGGTGCGCGCCGGCTCGACCCTGCTGGTGCCGCGGAACGGCAAGCGCGACGCCGACGTGAGCGAAAGAGTGGCCGACAACGCCACCATCCTGCTTTCTCCCGAATCGCGACCCGGCGGGCGGCGTACCACCGTCAAGGCTCGCACGAACGAGAGCGTCACCGTCTTCGCCCAGCGCCTGGGGATCAGCGCGGCCAGCGTGGCGAAATGGAACGACATCTCGACCCGCGCAACGTTCAAGAACGGCCAACGAGTCATCGTGGAACTGCCGGCCAACTGGGGCAAGTCCACGGGCAGCACCGTGCGCAAGACCGCCGGCAAACGAAGCACGCGGCCGGCGGCGGCAACCAAGGGCCGTGTCGCCCGGCCGAGCCGCTGACTGTGTTGGCCCGGAGCTCGGTGCGGCAGGCCCGAACGGCAAGGCCGGCAGCGGTCTTGCAAGACTCTCCGGGTCTTGGTTTGGGCCAGCCGCTAGTGCCGGATTCGTCGACCCCTCAATAGCTTGCAGCGAACAGGATCGCGATATTGACCGCCAGCGCCAGTGCCCACACCACAGAGCGCGCCAGGGCGCGATCAGCGAGGTAGCAGCCGACATAGCCCAGCCGCAGTGCAACCCAGGCCAGCGCCAGCGCCTCGAGCCGTGTCGTCGGCGCATCGAGCGCCAGCGCGATGGCCACGGCGCCAATGAACAAGGGCAGGGCTTCGAAGCAATTGGCCTGCGCCGCATTGGCGCGAGCCCGGTATCCCCCTTGGCGCGCCAGCCAGTCACGCGGCAGATGGTTGTCGTAGCCGCCGTCCGTGCGTGGCGTAGAGAAACGCCCGGCCTTGGCGATGCCGGCGCAGGCAACGGGCATCAGGGCAGCGGCCAGCACGCACAGCAGCAGGATCGTCATCGCACGGTCGCTTTTATCAACGCGCTCAGCGCCGCTCGCTCAACGCATGGGCAATGGTGCCGAGGTCCACGTATTCGAGCTCGCTGCCCGCCGGCACGCCACGCGCCAGGCGCGTGACGGTCACGCCGCGGCCCTTGAGCGCCTGCGCGATGGCATGCGCCGTGGCTTCGCCCTCGGCGGTGAAATTGGTGGCGACGATCAGCTCCCGCACTTCGCCGCCTTGGCCGCTTCCGACGCGATGGATCAGCTCCCGTAGACCGATGTCGTTCACGCCGATGCCGTCCAGCGGCGAGAGCCGCCCCATCAGCACGAAATAAAGCCCGCGGTAACTGCCGCTGCGCTCGATCGCGGCCTGGTCGGCCGGCGTCTCCACCACGCACAGGAGCGCTCGCTCGCGCGAGGGGTCCAGGCAGGTGCTGCACACCTCGGCTTCGGTGAAGGTGTGACAGCGCTCGCAGTGGCGCACCGTCTCGACCGCCTGGTCGAGCGAGCGTGCGATCTGGCGCGCGCCCGCGCGGTCGTGTTGCAGCAGGTGGTAGGCCATGCGCTGCGCCGACTTAACGCCGACGCCCGGCAGGCGGCGCAGTGCCTCGGTCAGAACGTCGAGCGCCGAAGCGGCGGCCACGCCTACCCCGGTTTTCCCCCGCACAAGCGGGAGAGGGAGCAAGACAGTTCAACCACCACCACGCCGCCGCGACGGACGAGAGCGGCTTGAGCGATCGACGCAGTCATCAGAACGGCAGTTTCATGCCCGGCGGCAAGGGCATGCCGGCGGTGAGCTTGCCCATCTTTTCTTCGCTGGTCACGGCCGCACGGCGCACCGCGTCGTTGAAGGCGGCGGCGACCAGGTCTTCGAGCATGTCCTTGTCGTCGGTGAGCAGGCTCGGGTCGATGGTGACGCGCTTGACGTCGTGCTTGCAGCTCATCTGCACCTTCACGAGACCGGCGCCCGACTGGCCCTCGACCTCGATGGTGGCCAGCTCGTCCTGCGCGCGCTTGAGGTTGTCCTGCATCGCCTGCGCCTGTTTCATCAGGCCGGCCAGTTGTCCTTTGAGCATGGGTTTCTCCGTGAAAAGCTAAACGGGTTTGATCGATCCCGGCACGATGCGGGCGGTCTTGAACTGCGCCATGACGTCGAGCACGAGCGGGTCGTTGCGGATCAGGGCTTCGGCCTCGCGCTGGCGTTGCTCGCGCGCGGCGGCGTCACGCCGAGCGGGCGTGTCGCCCACCGGACCGGCCTCGACGTCGAGTTCCAACGGATGGCCGAGCGCCGCCGCAAGCGCGCCCTGCAGGCGTTCGGCGTGCGCCGGGTTGCGCAGCGGCTCGCGCTCGACGCGCAGCCTGATGCGGGATTCGTCGGCGTCGATGGCGGTGCATTCCGATTGCAGCGCCAGCTCGCGCACCATGGCCGCGATGGCACCGGCTGCCAGCAGTTGTGCGACCAGCGCGGCCCAGCGGTCGCCGAGCGGGTTGCAGGGGACCGTGGCCGATGGCGAAGGCGCCACGGCTTCTTCAACGACAGCAGCTTGTAGTGCCGGAGATGCTTGCATCGCGTCGTCATCGCGGCCAGCGCGCGGCACCGCCGGCTGCCGGGGCACCGGCTCGGCGACGCGCTGCACGGCGCTCGGAGCCGCCCGCGCCAGGACCGCCCGCTCGGCGGCGTAGGCGTCGATCGGAATGTCTTCCCACGGCGGCATGCCGGAGGCGGCGCTGCGCGGTGCGAGGTTCAAGGGCGCCGGCTCGGGTGTGGTGCGCGCCGCACTGCCGTTCACGGCAACTGGCGCCACCGACACGCTGGACGCCGATGGCGTGCGCGCGAGCGGCAGCGCAGCCGCGGCCGGCCGGGTCAGTGATCCACTCGCTTTGGCGAGAGGCTGAGCTGGCATGGCAGGTGGGCGAGGCGTGCTCGTCGGTGCTGCAGAGGAGGCCACCGCAGGTGCAGGGCCTGCTGCCGTCTCGGTGCCCGAAGCCTGGCGCGGCACCACCGCGGGCCGCGCTGCGCCAGCCGGCCGAAAGGCCAGCATGCGCAGCAGCACCATCACCAGCCCGCTGTATTCATCGGGCGCGAGCGGCAACTCGGCGCGGCCGTGCAGCGCAATGCTGTAGAGCACCTGCGTTTCGTCGGCCGGCAGCAGGCCGGCGAGCCGCGCGATCTGCTCGGAATCGGGATCGTCGCGGTCGAGCGCGTCAGGCACGACGTGCAGCACCGCCATCTGCTGGAGAAGGCTTGCCATTTCCTCGAGCGCACCCTCGGCCGCCAAGCCCTCGGCTCGCAGCGTGTCGACCGCGGCCACGACGGCCGCGCCATCCGCGCTGGCCAGCGCATCGAGCAGCGCCAGCACATGGCTGCGCCCGACCGTGCCCAGCATCTGCCTTACGCCCGCCTCGGCCAGGCTGCCGCCGCCGAAGGCGATGGCCTGGTCGGTGAGCGAGAGCGCGTCGCGCATGGACCCGCGTGCCGCGCGCGCGATCAGGCGCAGCGCGGCCGGCTCGGCGTCCACCGCCTCGGCGGCCAGCACCAGCTCCAGCCGGCCGAGCACCGTCTCGGGCGCCATCGGCCGCAGGTTGAACTGCAGGCAACGCGAGAGCACGGTGGGCAGCACTTTCTCGGGATCGGTGGTGGCCAGCACGAACTTCAAGTAGTCGGGCGGCTCCTCCAGCGTCTTGAGCAGTGCGTTGAAGGAGTCCTTGGTGAGCTGGTGCACTTCGTCGATCATGAAGACCTTGAAGCGGCCCACCGCCGGCTTGTAGGCCGCGCGCTCGAGCAGATCGCGGATCTCGTCGATGCCGCGGTTGGAGGCGGCGTCCATCTCCACGTAATCGATGAAGCGATCAGCGTCGATTTCGGTGCAGGCGCGGCACACGCCGCAAGGCTCGGGCGTGATGCCGCCGGCAT
>NZ_JACDCW010000099.1 GCF_013817345.1 Methylibium sp. | reverse complement strand
GCGCAGGGTTTGCGGGCGCGCGCGCAGCTCGCTTCGTGAACTGACTCGTCGCATCTGTTTGAGTGCAGTGAGCAAAGCGAACGAAGCGAGTTATGCGACGGCCCGCAAGACCGAGCAGCGCAGCGCAGTCGCTGCGCAGCAGCGACCGCCGCACCGGCGCGCCGCCGGACATCTGCCCACGGCTTCGCCCTCGCCGAGCCATCGCACCACCAGCCATTCCTACGCTTCCCACTGCAAAAATACGGTCGCCAGCGGCGGCAAGCTCAGCACAGCAGAGTGCTCCTGCCCATGGCATGCCACCGGCTCCGTCCGAACCCCGCCGCCGTTGCCGACGTTGCTGCCGCCGTAGACGCCGGCGTCGGTGTTGAGCACTTCGCGCCAGCGGCCGGCGCCCGGCAAACCGACGCGATAGGCACTGCGCGCAAGCGGGGTAAGGTTGCACAGCACGACCACCGGCGGCGCACCGTCCTCGCCGTAGCGGGCGAAGGCGAAGACGCTTTGCGCAGCGTCGTCACCGATGAGCCAGGCGAAGCCTTCGGCCTTCGTGTCGCGCTGGTGGAGCGCGGGAGCGGACGAATAGAGCACGTTCAGGTCGCGCACCAGGCGCTGCACGCCGCGGTGGCGCGGGTCGTCCAGCAGATCCCATTGCGGCGAGGCGTCGTGGTTCCACTCGCGCGTTTCGCCGAACTCGCAGCCCATGAAGAGCAGCTTCTTGCCCGGGTGTGCCCACATGAAGCCGAGATACGCGCGCAGATTGGCGCGGCGTTGCCAGTCGTCGCCGGACATCTTGCCGAGCAGCGAACCCTTGCCGTGCACCACCTCGTCGTGCGAGATCGGCAGCACGAAACGCTCCGAGAACGCATAGATCAGGCCGAAGCTCATGTCGTGATGGTGGTGCCTGCGGTGCACCGGATCGTGCTCCATGTAGCGCAGGGTGTCGTGCATCCAGCCCATGTTCCATTTGTGCGTGAAGCCCAGGCCGCCCTCTTCCACAGGCGCGGAGACGCCGGGCCAGGCGGTGGATTCTTCGGCGATCACAAGCACGCCGGGGCAGCGTTCGGCCAGCGTCGTGTTGAGCTTCTTGAGGAAGGCCACCGACTCCAGGTTCTCGCGCCCGCCGTGAATGTTGGGCACCCACTCGCCGGGCTGTCGGCTGTAGTCGCGGTAGAGCATGGAGGCGACCGCATCGACCCTCAGGCCATCGACGTGGAAGTGTTCGATCCACTCCAGCGCGCTGGCGATCAGGAAGCCGACGACTTCGTTGCGCCCGAGGTTGAAGATGAGCGTGTTCCAGTCCTGGTGGAAGCCTTCCTTCGGATCGGCGTGTTCGTAGAGCGCGGTGCCGTCGAACTGCGCCAGGCCGTGAGCATCGGTCGGGAAATGCGCCGGCACCCAGTCGAGGATCACGCCCAGCCCCGCGGCGTGGCAGCGATCGACGAAACCCGCAAAGCCTTCCGGCGTGCCGAAGCGCGCGCTCGGCGCGAACTGCGACAGCGGCTGGTAGCCCCACGAACCGCCGAAGGGGTGCTCCATGATCGGCAGGAACTCCAGGTGCGTGAAGCCGAGGCCGCGCGCATAGGGGATCAACCGCTCGGCCAGTTCGTGCCAGTCGAGGCTGCGGCCACCCTCCTCCATGTTGCGCAGCCACGAGCCGGCATGCACTTCGTAGGTCGACATCGGCGCGCTCGGTGCGTGGTGTGCGGCGCGGCCCTGCATCCAGGCTTCGTCGGTCCACACGAACTCGCGCGGCGGCGAAACGACGGAGGCCGTGGCCGGCGGGCATTCGGTCTGCAGCGCGATCGGGTCGGCCTTGAGCGGCAGCGTCTCGCCCATCGGCCCGAGCAGTTCGTACTTGTAGCGGCTGCCGGTGGCGAGCCGCGGCACGAACAGCTCCCACACGCCGGCCTCGACACGCCGGCGCATGGGATGGCGACGGCCGTCCCAACTGTTGAAGTCGCCGACCACCGACACGCGCGTGGCGTTCGGCGCCCACACCGCGAAGCGCACGCCCTCGATGCCCTGGATCTGCATCACGTGTGCGCCCAGACAGCGGCCGAGCTCGCGGTGGTTGCCTTCCGCGATGAGGTGCAGGTCGAGCTCGCCGAGCAGAGGCCCGAAAGCGTAGGCGTCTTCAGTGACTTGACGCAAGGGCGCGGCGTCCGGCGCCGCCGAGTCGCCCGCGGGCCAGTCGATGTGCAGGCAGTAGGTGTCGGGGCCGGCCGTTTTCGCTGCAGGGTCGAGCGCGATTTCGAACAGGCCGTCGCAATCGTCGACACGCCGCCCCGGCAGGCCTTCACCCCCTGGCCCGCTCAGCACCGACACCGCCAGCGCACCAGGCGCGAACGCGCGTACCACCTTGCCGCCTTTTTCCTCGTGCGGACCCAGCAGCGCGAAGGGATCGCTGTGGCGGCCCTGCACGAGACGGCGAGCGGCCTCGACGTCGAGGCCGGTCCCTCGGCGGTGTTCCTGCGGTGCGTTCATCGTGGCTTCTTCAAAGTGCTCGGCGCCGTCGACCAGTGCCGACATGCGGGAGTGTGTTGCAGGAATCTCAAGCCTGCGACGAATCGCCGGCTGGCGAATCATCGGGCGTCGCCTCGGCCTCCAGCAGCCGCTGCGCAATCGCCGCCAGCCCGCGCAGCGGCACACCGATCCATGCCGGGCGGTTCGCGCTTTCGTAGCACAACTCGTAGGCAGCCTTCTCGAGCGTGAACAGGTCGATCAGCGCCGCTTCGCCGCTCGGCCCGACCCAGTCGTGCGCGACACCCGCGCTCGCCTCGCGGTAGGCCGCAAGGAAGGCTTCCTGCGAGGCGGGCAGAAAGCGTTCGAGCAACAGCCGCTTGCGCGCCTCGGCCGCTTCGCCGATGTCGCCCGGCCCGCTGTTGATGGCCACCGCGGCGGCGTAACTGAACGAGCGCAGCATGCCGGCCACGTCGCGCAACGGACTTTGCTTGCGGCGGCGCTCGGCCAGCGGCTTGAGCGGCTCGCCCTCGAAATCGATGAAGTAGGCATCGCTCTGCGCCACCAGCACCTGGCCCAGGTGCAGGTCGCCGTGGATGCGCGTGCGCAGCGAACCGACGCCTTGCGCGGCCAGCCGGTCCACCAACGCGAGCAGCGCCTCGCGCTGGCCGAGCAATTGCTCGGCCAGGCCGGCCTCCTCATCGGTGGCGCGATGGTCGCTGGCACGTTTGCCGCCGGGGGCCTGCAGCAGGGCCAGGGAGCGCTCGAGCTGCTCGCGGGCGCCGGCAGCCCAGGCGGCCACGTCCTTGGCGCTGGCCGGCTCGGGCGCGAAGGCCGGGTCCTCGCTCGGCCGCGCGAGTGCGACATGCAGTTCGCCCAGCCGGCGGCCCAGAACACCGGCCGATTCCCTGAACTCGGCCAGCGCTTCTTCGCCCGGGTCGCCGCTTTCGCGATCGACCGGGGTGTTCTCAACCGTTTGCGCCGGCTCCGCCATCACGTCCTGGATGCTGCGTTCCAGTGCGCCGAGGGTCCAGGCCCAGGCGTCGCCCTGGTTATGCATGAATTTCTGCAGCACCGCCATGACCTGCGGTGCGCCGTCGGCGGCTACGCGCGTCACTTCGCCCAAAGTGAGCGCGATGTTGGCGAAACCCCCTTCGGTGAGGTAGCGGCCCATCTCGACCTCGGGGTGGATGCCGGGCTGCATTCGGCGGATCAGCTTGAGGATCACTTGCTCGCCGAGCACCACCGAGCTGTTGGATTGTTCGGCGGACAAATAGCGCACCTCGGGCGACGGACCCAGATCGATCTCGTCCAGGCGCGAAGTGGGCAGGAAGCGGATCTCGCCGTCGCTCGTGGCCAGCGTGCGGCCCTCGCGCACCAGCGCCAGCATGCGCAGCACGAAGGGGTGCAAGGTGAAGGCGTCGGTCAGCAGCCCCACCTGGCGGCCTCGGCGAACGCGCGAGAGGGCGAGCTGCAGCGGCAAGGGCGAGGTGGCCTCGTCTTCGCCGATGAAGCCGAAAGGCAGCATGTAGCGCTCGGTGCCGGTGGCCGTGCGCACCTCCAGCTCGGTGAGCAGCATCGGCCGCGTGGTGCCGTCCAGCTCGGCAGCGAAGGCAATCGTCACCTGCTCGATCTTCTCGTTCTTGGCGCCGTACCAGCGGCGCTTGGGCAGGTAGGCCGGCAGCACCTCGCCCTCCAGCACCGCGCGGCTCGGCGGCAGCAGCAGTTCGCCGACTTCGCGGCGCACTACCAGCGTCGCGTAGTCGGGCATGGCTTCGGGCGGTGGCGCCGGCCCGCCGAGCGATTCGGCTTCGCTTGTCAGCGAGAACCAGTAGAAGCCGAAGGGCGGCAGCGTCAACAGATAGGGCAGCTGGCCGATGGCCGGGAAGCGCGAGCCGCCGATCATCTCGACCGGCACGCGGCCGGAGAAGGCGGACAGGTCGAGTTCGACCGCCTGCGATGAACGCGACACGTTGGCCACGCACAGGATCGACTCGATGCGCTCCACCTTCTCGTCGTTGCCGTCTTGCGCCGGAGCGCCTTCCTGGCGGTACTCACGCAGGTACGCCAGCACCTTGCGGTTGGCCGGCGAAAGCAGCTTGAGCGTGCCGCGGCCGAAGGCGGGGTGCGGCTTGCGCACCGCCAGCATGCGCCGCATCCAGTTGAGCAGCGAGTACGGGTCCGCGCTCTGCGCCTCGACGTTGACGGCCTCGAAGCCGTAGAGCGAATCCATCACCGGCGGCAGCACGAGGCGCGCGGGATCGGCCCGGGAGAAGCCGCCGTTGCGGTCGGGCGACCACTGCATCGGTGTGCGCACGCCGTCGCGATCGCCCAGGTGGATGTTGTCGCCCATGCCGATCTCGTCGCCGTAATAAATGACGGGCGTGCCGGGCATCGAGAGCAGCAGGCTGTTGAGCAGCTCCACGCGGCGGCGGTCGCGCTCCAGCAACGGCGCCAGGCGCCGGCGGATGCCCAGATTGATGCGCGCGCGGCGGTCCGAGGCGTAGAAGCTCCACAGGTAATCGCGCTCCTTGTCGGTCACCATCTCGAGCGTGAGCTCGTCGTGATTGCGCAGGAAGATTGCCCACTGGCAGTTCGGCGGAATGTCGGGTGTCTGCCGAAGGATGTCGGTGATCGGGAAGCGGTCCTCCTGCGCGATGGCCATGTACATGCGCGGCATCAGCGGGAAGTGGAAGGCCATCTGGCACTGGTCGCCCAGGCCGTTCTCGTCGCGGCCGAAGTACTGCTGCACGTCCTCGGGCCACATGTTGGCCTCGGCGAGAAGCATGCGCCCGGGGTACTCGCGGTCGACCGTCGCGCGGATCTTGCGCAGCACCTCGTGCGTTTCAGGCAGGTTCTCGTTGGTGGTGCCTTCACGCTCCACCAGGTAGGGCACGGCATCGAGGCGCAGGCCATCGACGCCGATGTCGAGCCAGAAGCGCATGACCGACAGCACCGCCTTGAGCACCTGCGGGTTGTCGAAGTTGAGATCGGGCTGATGCGAATAGAAGCGGTGCCAGTAGAAGCTTTCGGCCACCGGGTCCCAGGTCCAGTTCGACTTCTCGGTGTCGCAGAAGATGATGCGGGTGCCGGCGTAGGCCTGGTCGTTGTCGGACCACACGTAGAAGTTGCGCGCCGACGATCCCGGCTTCGCAGCACGCGCACGCTGGAACCACGGGTGCTGATCGGAGGTGTGGTTGATGACCAGCTCGGTGATCACGCGCAGGCCGCGGCGGTGCGCCTCGGCCACGAAGCGGCGCGCGTCGGCCATCGTGCCGTAGTCGGGGTGAACGCCGCGGTAATCGGCGATGTCGTAGCCGTCGTCGCGGCGCGGCGAGGGGTAGAACGGCAGCAGCCAGATCGTGTCGACGCCGAGTGCCGCGATGTAGTCGAGCTTGGCGACGAGGCCCGCGAAGTCGCCGATGCCATCGTTGTTGGCATCGAAGAAGGACTTCAGGTGCAGCTGGTAGATGACCGCGTCCTTGTACCAGCAGGGGTCGTCGGTCGGCGGGCGCTCCACGTTCGGCTTGGCCAGCGGCGGCAGTGCTGAGGCACCCGGCTCCACCGCCCGCACCACGCTGTGCTCGGCCTCGCCTTCAATCTTCAATGGCATGGCGGCGGCGCGCGTTTTGTCGGCGATCGTGTTCTCGGCCATCACTCAGCCTCCGTGGGTTGGATGCGCCAGATCGCGAACGGCAGCTGTGCGGGATCGAGGCGGATGTGCTGGTGCTTGCCTCGCCAGACGAACCGGTGGTCGTGCACCAGGTCGACGGTGTCGAGCGCGCCATCGTCCGGCAGGCCGAATCGCCACAGCGGCAGCTCGATGTCGGCCTCGTGCGCGTTGAAAGGATCAAGGTTGATGGCGACCAGCACCACCGCTGTGGTGAAGCGCCCGCCTGCACGCGCTACCGGGCCGGGCATGGCCTTGGCGAAGTACAGGATGTTGTCGTTGCCGGCGTGGAGGAACTCGATGCCCAGGTGCGATTGCAGGGCCGGGTTGCCGCGGCGGATGCGGTTGAGCAGCGTGATCTCCGCATTGATGTTGCCCGGCCGCTGCCAGTCCCACGCGCGCAGCTCGAACTTCTCGGAGTCGAGGTATTCCTCCTTGCCCGGCAAGGGCGCGCCCTCGCACAGCTCGAAGCCGCTGTACATGCCCCACAGGCCCGAAAGCGTGGTCGCCAGCGCGGCGCGTATGAGGAAACCCGCGCGACCCGAGGCCTGCAGGAAATGCGGGTTGATGTCGGGCGTGTTGACGAAGAAGTGCGGGCGGAACACATCGCTGACCGGCGGCTGGTTGAGCTCGGTCAGGTAGTCGGTGAACTCCTTCTTGGTGTGGCGCCAGGTGAAGTAGGTGTAGGACTGCGAGAAACCGACCTTGGCCAGGCGATACATCGGCTTGGGCCGCGTGAAGGCCTCGGAAAGAAACACCACGTCGGGATGGCGCGCCCTCACGTCGCCGATCATCCATTCCCAGAACGGCAGGGGCTTGGTGTGCGGGTTGTCGACGCGGAACAGCCGCACGCCCTGCTTCACCCAGAACAGCACCACGTCGCGCAGCGCAGTCCACAGGGCGGGTCGCGCACCGTCAGCGTAGAAGTCGACGTTGACGATGTCCTGGTACTTCTTGGGCGGGTTCTCCGCATAGCGCATCGAGCCGTCGGGCCGCCACGAGAACCACTCCGGATGCTCGCGCAGCCAGGGGTGGTCGGGCGAGCACTGGATGGCGAAGTCGAGCGCGATCTCCAGGCCGTGCGCGGTGGCGGCCTTGCACAGGCGCAGGAAGTCCTCGAGCGTGCCGAGCTCGGAGTGGATCGCGTCGTGGCCGCCCTCCTCGCTGCCGATGGCGTAAGGGCTGCCAGGATCCTCTGGCGTTGGCGTCAGCGTGTTGTTGCGGCCCTTGCGGTTCGTCTGGCCGATCGGGTGGATGGGCGTGAAGTAGACGACGTCGAAGCCCATCGCGCGGATGGCCGGCAGCCGCGAGACAACGTCGTCAAAGCGGCCATGGCGCAGCGGCTCGCCAGTGCGGTTGCCGAGGGAGCGCGGGAACAGCTCGTACCAACTCGCATAACGCGCCGCGGTGCGCTCGGCATCAACGCCGAGCGGCGGATCGTGGCGCAGCGCGAATGGGCGCAGGCAGGCATTGCGCACGGCCTGCTGCGTGGGAGCCGCCAGCAGCGTCTCGACGCGGGAGGCCTCATCGGGTTGCGGCGGCGGGGCCGCAGTCTCGGCCGATGCACGCCGCGATCTGGCTTTGGTTTTCTTGCCTGCGGCTTTGGCGGCGAGCGGTGGTCCCAGCAGGGCGACGACGGCTTCCAGCGTGGCCGCCGTTTCGGCGTCTTCCTGTGTGCTCGCGTGCTCCTGCGCCTGTACCACAAGCAGCCGACCTTCCTCGAGCTCCAGGCTCACGTCCAGACCCGCGGCGACCTTCTTGCTCAGCTCATCGCGATAGGTCTCGAAGCCGTCGCGCCAGGCTTCGACGGTGAAGGCATGCCGCCCCAGCTTCGTGAGCGGGAACTCGGCGCGCCAGCGGTCGTTGCCGAGGGGAGCCATCGGCACCTCCTGCCAAGCCGCTTCGTCGGGGCCTCGCCACAACAGCATCACGGCGAGCTTGTCGTGGCCGTCCATGAAGACGTCGGCCTCGACGCGCACCGTTTCGCCGGCGATGCGCTTGACCACGAAGCGCCCGTCATCGACGCTGGGCGTGATCGCCTCGATCGCCACGCGCGGCGCCTTCACCGCGACGTCCAGAGCACGGCGAGCGCGGTTGGCTGCGGCCGCGGCGCGCGTCGGTGCCGCAGCCGTCGGCACGACAGGCAGCGATTCGTAAAGCGCGACGCGGCCGGCCGGCAGGTCGATCGCCGCCGTGGGATCGAAGCAGTGCGCCGCATCGGCCACTCCGTCGACATCCGCGCTGTCGGTATGTCGCAGCGCGCGAAAACGGGCGAAGCGATCGGCGCCCGGCAGCACGTCGGCACCGGCCACCCTGCCAGCGCCCGGAAAGCCGGCCAACAGCAGCAAGGCCCGATCGGCGCGGCGCAAGTCGCCGTCGGTGATGAGCACCGCGACGGCCGGCGCGCCTGCGGCGCTCAGCAGCGACAGGCGCGGCGCCGAGCCCCGGGGTGCGGCGTTGCGCACGCCTCGCTCGGCGAGCCAGGCATTGGCGGCCATCACTTCGGCGCCGAGATCGAATTCGCCGCCGTTGGGTCGCAATGCCTGCGCAGACGACACGCCCCGCTCGAAGCCCAGCGGCATGATCAGCCCCGTGCCGGTGGCCGCTGCCCACCACAGGCTGCGGCGATGCACCTGCTCCGGATCCTCTGCGGCTGTTGTCGCGCACACCGGATGGCGCCGCGCCTCGGCCAGCATCCCCAGCGGCGCCGAACCGGCGGCGACAAGTTCATGCTCGCAGGTCCACCGCTCGACCTCGGCTGCCGAGCCGGGCACGACCCCGGCGATCGCATCGAAGCCGCAGTCCGCCAGCGCCGACGCTTCGGCCGAGGCTCCGGCAACGAAGAACGATTGGGTTTGCCCGGTGCGCAAGGCATCGAGCACGGAGGTCCAGAAATCCTTCGGCAGGCCGGCCTCGTGCACGCAGTACAAACCCGCCGCGCCGGCTTCGAGCCACGCCGCCATCTGTGCGGCCCACCAGTCCCGCGCCGGCTCAAGCTGCCCGGCATCGCTGCTCAGCGTCACGGTGTTCGCACAGTGAGCCGGCCGGCGCGGATCGGGCAGATCGCCGTCGGGCTCGGGCACGAACCACTGCGGATGCTGCGCGGCCAGCGTGCTCCCGCGGCTCGCTCGTGCGGGCGCGGCATCGATCAGCAAACCGAGTCCATGAGCCTGGCATTCGCTCGCCAGCGCGGCGATGCGCTCGCGGTCCTCGCCCTCACCGAAATGCAAGCTGCCGGGGGCGGCACTGGCCGGCGACCAAGCGAGCGACAGCTGATCGAAGCCCAGTCGCCGGCCGTGGGCGCAGGCTTGCCGGAGGTCGTCGCTGCTCTGCAACGCGGCAGGGTCGACACGCAGGATGCGCAGCGCCCGGCTCATCCGCAAGCCTCATGCGCACGCACTGCCGGCATCAACGCACCCACCGGGGCGGTGCGACGGCTTTCGGAACAACACTCCAACGCAGCGAGCGACAAGACACGCGGATCCAACAAGATTCAACCCTCCAATCGAATCGCCCCGGCTCGGCAGAGCCAGCCCCCGGGCGCCGTGCCGCAGCACGGATAAGTCGGTTCATGCGGCAATAGCTGCTGCCCCGTCGGGACAAGCGCCCCGGCACAGTGTCTCCAGAGTCTGAATGCCCTTGATGACGAGCCACGGCAGGCGCAGCGATGAAAGCCGGGAGCAAGCGGCGTTCCTGCCCTGATGCAAGAATTGAAGTCGCTCGAACGATCCCTTGCCCGAGCAGGCTCCAGCACCGATCCGGCCCCGAGCCTGCGACTCACTTGACCATGCACTCCTGGCTGCGCTTTCGCCAACCCCGGATCGTCCTCGTGGCCGCATTGCTGCTGACCGTGATCGCCACTTTGCTGGCATCGCGGTGGCTCGAGGCGCGCCAGCAGGCCCTGCTCGCCACGGCGGTCGAGTTCCAGCTCGGCCGGCTGAACGCCCGCATGGACGCCTACGTGGCGTTGCTGCGCGCCACGCGCGCATTGATGCAGGCCCAGGCCGGCGAAGTGGACCGAAAGATGTTCCGGCGCTATGTGGAGCGCCTGCGCATCACGTCCGACTTTCCCGGCATCCAGGGCATCGGCTACAGCCCGCGCGTGGCGGCCGGCAGCGTGGCGGCGTTCGAGGAAGCTGCGCGCAAGGAGGGCTTCGAAAGCTTCGCCGTCCACCCCGCGGGAGCGCGGGAATGGATGTTCAGCATCCTCTACCTCGAGCCGCTCGACGAGCGCAACCGCGCCGCCCTGGGGTTCGACATGTCCTCCGAGCCCGTCCGGGCAGCCGCCATGACCCGCGCACGCGACACCGGCTCGCTGGCGATGTCGGGCCCGGTGGTGCTCAAGCAGGAGATCGACCCGGACAAGCAGGCCGGCTTTCTGGTCTACGTTCCCCTTTACGGCGGCGGCTCGAGCCCCACCACGCTGCAGGAACGCCGCGCCCGCTTGAGCGGTTTCGTCTATGCACCGTTTCGTGCGCCCGACTTCTTCGACAGCCTGTTCGATGTGGAGGCGCCGCTGGTGGCTGTGCGCGTGCATGCCGGTGCGCCCGGCGAGCCGCTCGAACTGCTGCATGACGGCTTTCCGCACGACCGGAACCAATGGACGCGCGATCTCACGGTCCGCTCGCCGGTGATCGGCGGGCAACCGTGGACGCTGGAATTCATGGCCTTGCCCGGCCTGGCAACGCGCGGCGAGCGGCTCCTGGTGCCGGCCGTGGCGCTGGCCGGCGCACTGATCAGCGCGCTGCTGTTCCTGCTGGCGCGGCTGCAGTTGCTCGACCGCGTCGCCATCGAACGCAGCGCGGCCGAACGCGCCGAGGCGCTGAGCCGCGAACGCGCGCAACGACGCCTGGCGGAGTCGCTCTCCGGGCTGGCCTTGTCGTCGGGCTCCGAGCCGGACGCCGGCGCCCTGATGCAAAGGGTGGTCGATGAGGCCACCCGGCTCACGGGCGCCGCCTGCGGCGTGTTCCTGTGGGCCGCCGCGCGGGCCGGCGGCGACGCCGTCGTGGCCGGCTCGTGCACAGGCTCGTCTCCGACCGCCGAGGCTCTGTCCAGGCTGCGCAGCACGTCAGCCTTTGCCGCGGCACTGACCGGGCGTACCCTTCGCCTCGACGACCTGCGTGCCGGCTCGGGTGCCGACGAAGCGCTGCACCTCGGCTCGGGGCCAGAGCGGCCCGTCGCCAGTGGCCTGGCGGCCTGTGTATGTCCCCGCCAGGGTCGCGCTTTCGGCGCCCTGTTCTTCGTGCACGCCGAACCGGGCCATTTCACCGCCGAGCACGAGCGGCTGGTCGAAAGCCTGGCGGCCCAGGCCGCCGTGATGCTGGAGAACGCCAAGCTGCGCCGCGTCGAGCGCGAGGCGCACGCGCGCACCGGCGAGGAGAACACGCTGCTAGAAACCTTCGTGGGCATCGCTTCGCACGACCTGCGCAATCCGCTCAACGTCATCCTGCTCAACGCCACCCTGCTCGAACACAGCGAAGGTGCGAGCGCGAGCCTGAAAGAGGCGACCGGGCGGATCAAGCGCAGCGGCGCGCGCGCGCTGCGCCTCGTGCACGATCTGCTCGATTTCACGCAAGTGCGCCTGGGCAAGGGCATCCCGGTAGAGCCGGTCACCACCGACGTTCACGCCACCGTGCACCAGCTGGTCGAGGAGTTCCGGCTCGCGCACCCGCAGCGCGGCATCGTGTTCGACGCCACCGGAGAAGGCCTCGGCATCGTGGACCCGCACCGGCTCGCACAGATGATGTCCAACCTGATCACCAACGCCATCGTCTACGGCGCACCCGGCACACCGGTGACGGTGAGCGTCGAGGGCGGCGCGGCCGAACTGCGCCTGAGCGTGCGCAGCGAAGGCGAACCGATTTCGGAGGAGCTGCGAGGCGAGCTCTTCCGGCCACTGCGTCGAGGCGCCGGCCGGCGCGGCGCACCCGAGGGCAGCATCGGGCTCGGGCTGTTCATCGTCGAGCAGATCGTGCAGGCGCACCAGGGGCAGATCGACGTCGCCTCCGACGCGAGTGCCACCACCTTCACCGTGCGGCTGCCGCGCCATGCGCACTGAACCCGACGCTTTGGAAGTGAACGGCGCGGTCGTCGACGCGCCGGTCGGGAGCGTGGCTTGCCCGCGATGGCAGATGCTCCGAAATGCCTGGCCCTCGTTGCGGCGACTGCTCACTGCCGGCTTCGTCGGGCTGGCCGTGACACTGCTCGTGCTGCAGTTGCGCACGCTCGACGCCGACCAGCTCGTTGCCACCCTGAGCCGATTTCCCACGCGGGCGCTGGCGGCAGGCGCAGCGTTCAGCGCGCTCAGCTATATCGCCTACTGCGGCTTCGACCTGCTGGGCCGGCGCTACACCCGCCATCGGCTGAAGACGCGCCACGTCCTCACGCTGGGCTTCGTCAGCCATGCCTTCGCGCTCAACTTGGGCGCTGCCGGCGTGGGCCTGCGCTTTCGTGCCTATGGGCGGCTGGGCGTCAGGACTGGCACGGTGGCCCGCTTGTGGCTGGTGTGCTTCGTGAGCAACTGGCTCGGCTTTCTGGTGCTAGCCGGGCTACTGCTGACGCTGCAGCTCGGCGGTGCGCCGTTCGGCGTGGACACGCCGCCCGCGCTGCTGCAGGCGATCGGCTGCGCCTTCCTTGGCGTTGCATTGGCCTACTTCGCGCTGTGCGGACTGTCGCGCGTTCGCTCGTTGACGGTGTTCGGACAGACACTGCAGCTGCCTTCCCTACGTTTCGCCCTCGCGCAGTGCGCGCTTTCGGTGCTGCAGTGGGCGCTGATCGCCGCAGGCCTGTTCGCACTGCTGCAACAGGCGGTTCCCTTCGTCACCGTGCTCGGTGTGCTGCTGGTGTGCGCGACGGCGTTGGCGGTGGTCGACGTGCCGGGCGGCCTGGGCGTGACCGAAGCGGTGTTCATCACCCTGCTCGGCGGCCAGGTGGCGATGGCCGCGCTGGTGTCGGCGCTGCTTGTGTACCGCCTCGTCTACTACCTCGCGCCGCTGCTGCTGGCCGGCCTGGCCTACCTGCGGCTGGAGATGAGGCCTCCTAGCCTGGCCGGCGGTCACTGAGCGGCGCACGGCTCGAGGCTTCGTGCCGGGTTCTTACGAGACCCGAGGACGCTTCCCACGTCACTCGTTCACGTGCGGTATGCCGCTTGCTCCCCTGCTCTCATGAACCTGCCATTGCCCTCCCCGACAGTTGCCCTGCGGACTCTGCGGGCTCACACGATCCCGCCGCAGCCCGAGCCGCCTTCGCCGCAGCACCCGCCCGAGCCGCCGCCGACCGGCCCGGACCTCGTTCCACCGAAGGTCGACGATCCGCCGGCACCCGACGAATCCGATCCGGTGCGCGACCCCGGAACGCATCCTCCGGCGGTCGTCGCTGCCGCCCTGAGCGCGTGCTGAGGTTGCGGGTCAAGCCGATCAGCAGCTTGACAATCGTCGCGGCGACGCGCTGCGTCTGCCGGGGCTTCAACGCTGCGCCGGCGGCTCGTAGCGATCGATCACCACAGCTTGCATGCGGTAGCCGCTCGTGCCCATCGCCGAGTCCTGCCTGAAGGTCTTCAAGGTGCCGCTGACCCACACGGTGTCCATCGTGCGAAAGCCCTTCACCGGCTTGTCGGCGATGACGTGAATGATCTGGTTGGCGGGCGGCGGCGGGCTGTGGATGCAGGCGCCGAAATAAGGCACGAGCAAAAACTCCTTCAGCTCGCCCTTCACCTGCTCCAGCGGCACCACGTAGCCGGGCAGCTTGATTCTGGTGCCGTCCATCTTGCTGTTGGTCGGCGCGGTGTCCCAGATCTGCCGCAGCTCGCGCATCGCCTCGAGCACGCGCGGACTGCTGTCGCTGAGCATGCCCAGGTCCATGTCCTTGAAATGCTCCAGCGGGTTCCAGCCCTTGGGCACCAGCTCGTCCCAATCGATCTCCTGGAACTCGGCAGACTGGGAAGGCGGCTTGGCCTCCGCCGCAGCCGCCGGCAGGCTGGCAGCCGCACAGGCGAAGAGCAACGGCAGGGCGAGCAAAAGGCGCATCTTCATCGTTCAAACCCTCGGAGAAAGCCCGTCGATCAGCGACAGGCGGTAGGCGCGAATGCCAGGCAGCAGGCTGGCCAACCAGCCGCCGACGAGCACGCTTGCGACCAGCAGCACCTCGTTTTGCGAAGGCGCCTGCAGCCGCAGCGCCACGCCGAACTGCGTCGCCGTCCAGCCGCCCAGCGCCAGCACGAGAAGAGCGTACACGGCGCAGCCCAGCATCACGCCGCACAGGGTGACGAGCGCGCCCTCCGCCGCCAGCAGGAACATGAGCTGACGCGGCCCGGCGCCCACCGCCCGCAGGATCGCGAGCTCGCGGCGCCGCTCGTTCAGGCCGGCCATGATCACGGCGACCAGCCCGGCCAAGCTCACCAGTGCCACCAGAGCCGTCATCGCCAGCAGGCCGCGTTCGCCGATGCCCACCACGTCCCACAGCTCGTCGAGTGCGACGCCGGGCAGGATGGCCATCAGCGGCTCGGCCTCGAAGCCGGCCACCTCGCGCTGCACCGAGAACACCGCGGCCCGGCTCTTCAGCCCGACCAGCAGCGCCGTCACGCTCCTCGGTGTGAGGTCGTGCCGGCTCACCTGATCGGCCGGCACCGACAGCCCGGGCAGCGGCGCGCCGGCCATCCAGTCGAGGTGGATCGCCTGCATGCCGTCCAGCCCGATGTGCACCGAGCGGTCGACCGGCGTGCCGGTGCGCTGCAGGATGCCGACCACGGTGAAGGGCTTGTCGGTGTGGTCGTTGGCGGCCATCGCGCCGTCGCCGTGGCTGAGCACGAGGCGTTCACCGAGAACGTAGCCGAGCCGCCGGGCCACGTCGGCACCCAGCACGGCGTCGAACACCGACTCGAACGGCCGGCCCTGCGCCAGCACCAGCGGCTCGCGATTGCCGTGGCGGAAGTGCTCGAAGTAATCGCGCGACGTGCCCACGACCGCAAAGCCGCGGTGCGAATCGCCCAGCGAGATGGGCACCGTCCAGGCCACCGCCTTGTGCCGCGCGATCGCCTGCACGCTGCTCCAGCCGATGCTGTTGGTCGCGCTGCCGATACGAAACACCGAATACAGCAGCAACTGCACGGGGCCGGTGCGCGCACCGACGATGAGATCGGTGCCCGACACCGACTGCGAGAAGTTCTCGCGCACGTCGGTGCGGATGCGCTCGATGCCCAGCAGCAGCAGGGTCGACAGCGCGATCGACAACACCACGAGCGAGAGCACGAAGCGCCGGTTCCAGGCGCTGTGAGCGGCCAGGTTCAGCAGCGCCTTCATGCCGATGCCTCGGCGGCGGTGGCACGGTTGAGCGTTGGCAAGTCGACCTGCCGATCGAACTGCGGTGCGAGGCGCGCGTCGTGGCTCACGAACAGCAGGGCGCTGCCGGCGTCGGCGCAAGCCCCCAGCAACAGGCGCATGAAGGACTCGCGCAAGGCTTCGTCGAGCGCTGAGGTCGGCTCGTCGGCGATC
>NZ_JACDCW010000098.1 GCF_013817345.1 Methylibium sp. | reverse complement strand
TCCACGCTCACCGAGCGCGGCGCGGAAGTCACGCTCAAGGCGCTGGAGCTCGGCGCGGTCGATTTCGTGGCCAAGCCCAAGATCGGCGTGGCCGACGGCCTGCGCCAGCTCGGCCAGGACATCACCGACAAGATCCGCAGCGCCGCGCGCGCGAAGGTGCAAAAGCTCGTTGCCCCACCGGCCGGCGCACCGGCGCGCGCGGTGGTGGCCGGCCTGGGACGGCTCTCGACGGAAAAGATCGTCTTCATCGGCGCTTCCACCGGCGGCACCGAAGCCACCAAGGAAGTGCTCATGGGCCTGCCGCCCGATGCACCCGGCGTGGTGATCACCCAGCACATGCCACCCGGTTTCACCAAGAGCTACGCGGCGCGGCTCGACAGCCTGGCGCGCATCCGCGTGGCCGAGGCGCGCGACGGCGAACGCATCCTGCCTGGCCATGCCTACCTCGCGCCCGGCGGCATGCACCTGAGCGTGGAGCGCAGCGGCGCGAACTACATCTGCCGCGTGCAGGACGGCGAGCCCGTCAACCGCCACAAGCCCAGCGTCGAAGTGCTGTTCAGCTCCGCCGCGCGGGTGGTCGGACCCAACGCGCTGGGCATCATGCTTACCGGCATGGGCGCCGACGGCGCGAAGGCGATGCGCGCGATGCGCGATGCGGGTGCCTACAACCTGTGTCAGGACGAGGCGAGCTGCGTCGTCTTCGGGATGCCGCGCGAGGCCATTGCTGCAGGCGCGGCGCATCAGGTGCTGCCGTTGGCGCAGATTGCGCCGCATCTGCTCGAGAGGTTGCGAACGACGGCGGGGATGTCGACGAATCGGGTTTGAGCCGAAGGTCTGCGCTTGCGAGAGGTCTGGCGACTTACGGCTTCATCTCGTCAATGAGTAGAACGGCCGGTCGTAGAAGTCGACTCTCGGCCACAAGACGACACTGGCCACCGTCAAGTTCCCGGCAGTCAGGGGAATGGCCACCGGATCCTTTACCGATCGGCAGCGGCCGAATCGCGCGCTCGCCATCCTTTCATCGTGCTCAATCGTCCCCACATGAAAGCATGACACCCGGGGGCATGAGATCGCTGTCCGGCGATGACGCTACGACCGCCCCGTTGAGGTCATCAAGTTGCGCAATGCTACGCAGGGCCGATGCAGCCAGGGAGATCAAGAGCTTGATCGGCGCCAGCGTTAAAAAAGGTGGAGTCCGGCACCACAGTGGTGGACAGGGTCGGCAAAGCCATCGGCCATATCGATCAAATCACGCAGCAGAACGCGGCTCTGGTGGAACGAAGCGCGGCGGCGTCAGAGAGCCCTCAGCAGCAGGCCACGCGCTTGGCCGAAGCGATGAACGTGTTTCGCTGACCGGAAGGGCTGCGGCCCCGCCTTGGCAGGAAGTCACACCCACGGACCATGCGCACACGCTGGCGGCTGCTGCACGGGAAACATAGGTGATCCCCGCTCAAGCCGCGGCCCGTGGCAGACGAAAATCGGAAATGAAGCGCGGTTTCCTTCCCACGATCTGGTGCCGGCTGATTGCTGTCCTGCTCGTCATCATGTTGGGCTGGCTTGCGGCGCTGCCTGCGTTTGCGTCGAAGCACAAGGAAGTGTTTGTGCTCCACTCCTACAGTCAGGAGTACGCGTGGACGAAGCGACAGCACGAAGGCTTCGTCTCTGAGCTGGCCAAGGACCCAAAGAACCGGTACGGCGTGCGCGCCGAATACCTCGACACCAAGCGCGTGCGGTACGACGCGGCGTACGCCCGGCTGATCGAAGACCACTTGTCAGCCAAGTACCGTGGCTACATGCCGGCAGTCATCTATGTGACCGACGACGACGCGCTGGTCTTTGCACTCGAAAATCTGAGCCGGGTGTTTCCCACGGCCCCGGTCATCTTTTCAGGGGTCAATAACCTGCGCGTCAAGTCGACGATCGACCCGGCTCGCGTGACGGGTGTTTTCGAACGCAAGGAAATCGGCCCCAACCTGGCGCTGATCAAGCTGATTGCGCCCGACGCGACCGACATCGTGGTCGTCGGCGACGCGTCCGTGACCGACCGCGCCATCGCGCAGGAAGTCAACGTCGAACTGGCCCGGCGGCCCGGCACCCGTGCGCGCATGGTCAGCGAGCGCAGCCTGGCCGGCGTGCTGGCCGGCCTGCATGCCGGAAGCGAACGTTTTGTCGTCCTGACGACCATGGGGGGGCTGGTGGACCGTGCAGGCTCGCCGGCGATGCTGGAGGACAGCATCGATGCCATAGCCTCGCTCGGCCGCCACACCATCATCAGCATGGAGGACGGGTATCTGGTGAAAGGCGTGCTGGGTGGCTACGTCACCAGCGGCCTGGCGCAAGGGCAGGCGGCGGCGCGTCTGGTGATGCGGCATGCAGCCGGCGAGCCGATCAGTGCCATCGCGCCGGTCGACCAAAGCCCGAACGAATACCTGGTCGACGCCGCCGCGCTGAAGGCGGCCGGTCTGACCCTGCCGCCCGACCTGGCGGCGCGCACGACCCTGTTGAATCCGCTGCCGAGCACCTACCAGCGCTATCAGCGCGAGCTTATCCTCACGCTGCTGGTGCTCGGAGCGCTGGTCGCGCTGTCGGTAACGACGTCGCTGGTGGTGGTCATGCGCAAGAACCGCCAGATCGGCGTCAACGCCCACGCGCTCCGGCAACAGGCGATCCAGATGGCCGAAGTCCAGGAAACCTTGGTGCGCGCGCAGCGCATCGCCGCGGTCGGAAACTGGGACTGGCACATCGTTGGCGACCGCCATTTCTGGTCGGCCGAGACTTGCCGCATCTTCGGAATCGAGAACGGGCCGGGGGTGGTCGACTTCGAATCATTCCTGGAACGCGTGCATCCCGAGGATCGCGCGATGCTCCACGAAGCCCTGCGCATGACGCTGGAAACCTCGGCCACTTACGACATCACGCATCGCATTGTGCTGCCCGACGGCGCGATCCGCGTCGTGCGCGAGAACGCGGAAGTGTTGCGCGACCAGGCCGGTGTTGCGGTTCGGATGATCGGTACAGTCATGGACGTCACCGCGCGTGAGTTCACTGCGCAGGCGCTTCGCAGCAGCGAGGAGAGGCTGCGCAAGGTGATCGAGAGCCTGCCGGTCGTGCTGTGGATCGTCGATCGGGAGGGCCGCTTCCTGATGTCTGAGGGCAAGGGACTCGAGTCGCTCGGCATGCGGCCGGGTCAGTTGGTCGGCCAGTCGATCTTCGACAGCTTCGGCGGATTGACGGAAGCGGTGGAAGGCACACGGCAGGCGTTGGCTGGCCACTCGTTCGCTTCCACCTGGCAGTTCGGAGCCCTCGCCTTCGAGGTGCGGTATTCGCCGCTGCTCGACGAAGCCGGCGAGATCAAGGGTGCGATTGGGGTGGCGATCGACGTCACCGAGCGCAAGCAGTCCGAAGACCGCCTCGCGTTCCTCGCCAACTACGACCCTGTCACGGGCCTGTGCAACCGCTTCCTCTTCAACGATCGTCTTGGCCGCGCCCTTCAGACGGCCGACCGCCAGCAGACGCACGTGGCGCTGCTGTTCGTCGACCTCGATAACTTCAAGCACGTCAATGACTCGCTCGGCCACGCCGCAGGGGACGATCTGCTGAAACAGGTGGCTGCGCGGCTGGGTGCCGTGGTGCGCAGCGCCGACACGGTCAGCCGGCTCGGCGGCGACGAATTCACGTTGGTGCTCGAGGGCCTGACCAACGGCGAGGAAGCCGTTCGCGTCGCAGAGCAGATCCTCCAGCAATCGGCCCGTCCCTACGTCATCGGTGCGCGCGAAGTGCACGTCACGGCCAGCGTTGGCATCGCGCTCTACCCACAGGACGCCGAGAACGTCGAAGCGCTGGTCATGCACGCCGATGCCGCGATGTACCGCGCCAAGGAAAACGGCCGCAACGGCTTCGAATTCTTCACCGCCGAGATCAACGCGCGCGCGCACCGGAGGCTGCAGCTGGCCAGCGAGTTGCGCGGCGCTTTGGTTCGCAACGAGTTCTCGCTGCACTACCAGCCGAAGGTCGCTCTCGAGGGCGACGCGGTCGTCGGTTTCGAGGCCCTGCTGCGCTGGCGCAATGCCCAGCTCGGCTCTGTCTCGCCCGCGGTGTTCATTCCAGTTCTGGAAGAGATCGGCCTGATTGTCGAAGTCGGCGAGTGGGTTCTGCGCGAAGCATGCCGCTGGGCCGCCGCGTTACCGGCGACGACGGGCACGGCGCCTGCCATTGCGGTCAACCTTTCGGCGCGGCAATTCAGCCATCCTCACCTGGACGTGGTCGTGCAGCGGGCGCTGCTCGACAGCGGGCTGCCGGCGAGCCACCTGGAGCTAGAGATCACCGAGTCGAGCCTAATGGACGCGGACGGCAACCTCCAGACGATGGACCGCCTGAAGAAGCTGGGAGTCGCCCTTTCGATCGACGATTTCGGCACCGGCTATTCCTCGCTGTCGTATCTGAAGCGCTTCCCCGTCGACCGGCTGAAGGTCGATGCGTCGTTCGTGCGCGACGTGGCGGTCGATGCCGACGATGCAGCGATCGTCGTCGCGATCATCGGCCTGGCCCATCATCTGGGTCTGCGGGTCGTTGCCGAAGGCGTCGAGACGCCGGAGCAGCTGAGCTTCCTGCGCGACCATGGCTGCGACGAGGTACAGGGGTACTTAATCTCGCGCCCGATGCCCGCCAAGGATGCGGTCGAGTGGGCGCGTGCGTCCTGCGGGTTGTGCGATGCCGGCGCAGAGGCGGCGGGGGGCGAGGCCTTGTGACCGCGTAGCCATGCGGATGGTCTTTTTCGCGATTGAGCCGCAGAGGCTTGTCGCATCGGGCAGGCACGCGCATCGGACCCCTGCGGCAGTTCGTATTGCACGCCGTATGAGCGACGGCATTCCGCTGACCAATTCGGGGCGTTGAAGGTCGGCAATGGGTCGGGCGGTGTCATCCCCGCAAGCGCGAGTCGAACGGAAGCAAGCAGTCTCAAGGTGCCGCCAACGCTTGGCGGTCGGGTGATGACAGTGCTCCGGTTCTAGTCGTTCAAGATCGGCCGATCCCCGTCGCGCGGAAGGCCTTCAAAGGCGGCGAAGAAACCCCGGCCGCACTGCGGGCGCCGGTCGCGCCCGATGGGTCCCGCCCTTGGCGCCAGAATGTGTGCATGAGCCGCCAGCCAAACGCGCAAGACACCGTCGAATACATCCCTTTCGAAGAATTCCGTACCGGGCTGCCGCACGGACGCTTTCGGGTCATCGTCAACCCCAAGCTGGCAGCGCCCTTCGTGACTCACTTCACGCTCGCTACCCAGTTGGCAATTGCCATGATCGGCTCGGGTATCGCCGCGGCGCTCGCCGGCTACCCATGGATAGGCGGATTCCTGGTGGTGGCGGGCATCCTGTTGCGGCGGGTCATCAAGACCCAGGCGCCGCGCATCCTGCTGTACCTCGCCACCCACGTGCCCTCGGTCTACGAAAAGGCCACCGAGCACGGCGTGATGGAGGTGCGCCGGGCCTGACGACCTCGCAGCGCAGCGGTGCACTCGCGCCCTTGACGCCGCCTACCCAACTCGCCCTGCGATTCGAGTTTGAAAGCAAGCACCGGAGTGCTCCACGCAGCGACGATGCCTAAAGTGAAGCCATCGATCCGGCAACGCCAAAGGCAGCTCGTGAACATGACCACCCGACACGAAACACTCGCAGCGGCCACGGTGAGCGACCCGCGCTGGGCCGCCGTGGCGGCCCGCGATCCGCGGGCCGATGGCGAGTTCTTCTACTCCGTGAAGACGACCGGCGTGTACTGCCGGCCGAGTTGCCCGGCGCGCACCGCCAAACCCGAGAACGTCGCGTTCCACGCCACCGCGGCCGAAGCGCAGCGCGCGGGGTTTCGCCCCTGCCTGCGCTGCCGGCCCGACCAGCCCTCGCTGGCCGCGCAGCATGCGACCACCGTCGCCGAGCTGTGCCGCGTCATCGAAGCGGCCGAGCACGCGCCCACGCTGGACGAGCTGGCGCAGCGCGCCGGCATGAGCGCATGGCATCTGCACCGCGTCTTCAAATCGGTGACCGGACTGACGCCGAAAGCATATGCCACCGCACACCGCACCCGGCGCGTGCGCACGGAGCTGGCCCGCAGCGGCACGGTCACCGATGCCATCTACGGCGCCGGCTACAACTCCGGCGGGCGCTTCTATGCCCAGGCCGATCAGGTGCTCGGCATGACGCCCACCCGCTTTCGTGCCGGCGGCGCCGACACCGACATCCGCTTCGCCATCGGCGAGAGCTCGCTCGGCGCCATCCTCGTGGCGCAAAGCGACCGCGGCGTGTGCGCGATCCTGATGGGTGACGACCCCGATGCGCTAGCGCGCGACCTGCAGGACCGTTTTCCGAAGGCACGCTTGATCGGCGGCGACGCCGAGTTCGAGCAACGGGTCGCCCAGGTCATCGGCTTCGTGGAGGCGCCGCGGCTCGGCCTGGACCTCCCGCTCGACGTGCGCGGCACGGCCTTCCAGCAGCGCGTCTGGCAGGCGCTGAGGGACATTCCGGCGGGGCAGACGGCGAGCTATACCGAGATCGCCCGGCGCATCGGCGCGCCGGCATCGGTGCGCGCCGTGGCGCAGGCCTGCGGCGCCAATGCGCTGGCCGTGGCCATCCCCTGCCACCGCGTGGTGCGCAACGACGGTGCGCTGTCGGGCTACCGCTGGGGCGTGGAGCGCAAGCGCGCACTGCTCGAACGGGAGAGCGAGGCATGAAGGTGCTCGACCGCGAGCCGGCTCTCGCGCCGCCGGCTGACGGCGTGGCCGAGCGGGTCGCCAACGTCGATTGGCAACGGGTTGCAGGCGATCTCGATGCCGAAGGCAGCGCAATCGTGGAGCGGCTGATCACGCCGGCCGAGTGTCGCGAGCTGGCCGCGCTGTATGCAGAAGACGCGCGCTTCCGTAGCCGCGTGGTGATGAGCCGGCACGGCTTCGGTCGTGGCGAGTACAAGTACTTCGCCTATCCCTTGCCGGGGCTCGTCGCCGGCTTGCGCGAAGCCGTCTATCCGCACCTGGCGCCGATCGCCAACCGCTGGAACGAGGCGATGGGCATCGCTGTGCGCTTTCCCAGCGAGCATTCGCTGTTCGTCGAGCGCTGCCACGCCGCAGGGCAAACGCGGCCGACGCCGCTGCTGCTGCAGTACGCGGCCGGCGACTACAACTGCCTGCATCAGGACTTGTACGGCGAGCACGTGTTCCCCTTGCAACTGGTGCTGCTGCTGTCGGAGCCGGGCCGCGATTTCGCAGGCGGCGAGTTCGTGATGACCGAGCAGCGCCCCCGGATGCAGTCGCGCCCGGTGGTGCTGCCGCTCAGGCAAGGCGATGCGGCGGTGATCGCCGTTCATCACCGGCCGGTGCAGGGGACGCGCGGAATGTACCGGGTCAGCCTGCGGCATGGCGTGAGCCGGGTGCGTGCAGGGCACCGGCACACGGCCGGGATCATCTTTCACGACGCGGCGTGAGCCGATGCGAGGCGCCCCGTGACGACAATGATGCCGCTTTTCGAGGCCGACGACGCGGCCGAGGCGGCGTCGCGCGAACTTCTGGCGCCGGGCGCAGTGCTGCTGCGCGGGCATGCCCTGCCGCGGCAGGACGAGCTGCTCGCCGCCCTCGACGACGTGCTCGCTGCGGCGCCCGTGCGCCACCTGATCACGCCGGGCGGCTACCGCATGTCGGTCGCGATGAGCAACTGCGGCGCACTCGGCTGGGTAAGCGACGCAACAGGCTATCGCTACACCGCGCTCGACCCGCAGACCGGTCGACCGTGGCCTTCGATGCCCGCCTGCTTTCTCGCATTGGCCGGCGAGGCGGCAGCGCAGGCCGGCTTCGACGGCTTCGAGCCCGACGCCTGCCTCGTCAACCGCTACGAGCCCGGCGCACGGCTCACGCTGCACCAGGACCGTAACGAGCGCGACTTCAGCCAGCCGATCGTCTCCGTGTCGCTCGGCCTGCCGGCGATGTTCCTGTTCGGCGGCTTGCGGCGTGCCGACAAGACGCTGCGCGTGCCGCTGGCGCACTGCGACGTGGTCGTGTGGGGCGGGCCGGCCCGCCTGCGCTATCACGGGGTGTCGGCGCTCAAGGACGGGCAGCACCCTTCGACGGGCGGCTGCAGGATCAACCTCACCCTGCGCAAGGCGGGCGGCACCGACAGCACGGGAGCAAGGCAATGAAGCGCCAGTGGCTGGCAGCGATCTTCGCTGGTGCCCTCGGCAGCTTCGGCGCGTGCGCCATTGCGGCCGAGCCGGCCCCGCCGCGCCTGTACGAGATGAGCACCGAGACCGGCATGCCCCATCTCGAGACCAATTTGCGCTATGCCGTGATCACCGAGAAGCGCTGCTTGAGCACGAACGATCTCTCCGAGGCGTTCTGGATGCTGCAGGACGTGTCGCTGCAGGATTGCACACTGGTCAAGGCCGCGCAGGCAGCCGATACCGCCGCCTACGTGCTCCAGTGCAACGGCGGCCGTGGCACCACCGGCGATGCGCGCTGGCAGTTCGAGCCGAACGGGATCACGGGCACGCTGAACGTCAGGCTGGGCGGGAAAAACATGACGTTCTTCCAGCGGATCACGGCCAGGCCGATCGGGGAATGTGGCGACGGCGAAACATGACTTGCCACTTGCATCCCGACTGAAGCAAAGCCGCCTCAGCGGCTCGGCAGAAACAGCGATTGCAGGTCGCTCAGGAAGTCGAACCCGCGCTCGGTCGGCCAGGCGCGTGGCAGATTTCGCTCGATCAACCCCTTGGCCTCGGCCGCTTCCAGTGCGCGCTGGATCGCCGTGAACGGCAGACCCGTGCGCTCGGTGAAGCGCGCCAGCTCGAAACCCTCACGCAGGCGCAAGGCATTGAGCATGTACTCGAAGGGCAGTTCGTCCGCCGACACCTCGTGCTCGCTGGACACCGCCGCGCCTTCGAGCGCCTTGGCCATGTAGCTCGCCGGCTCGCGCCAGCGCGTCTGGCGCAGGATGCGGTGCGCGAAGCTCAGCTTGCTGTGAGCGCCCGCGCCGATGCCGAGGTAGTCGCCGAACTGCCAGTAGTTCAGGTTGTGCACGCAGCGGTGGCCGGGCCGCGCATAGGCCGAGACCTCATAGCGCTGCAGGCCGGCTTCGACGGTCAGCTCGGTGATGCGGTCGAGCATCTCGAAGGCGCTGTCGTCGTCGGGCAGCATCTTCGGCGGCTCCAGCGCGAAGCGCGTGTTCGGCTCCAGCGTGAGGTGATAGACGCTCAGGTGCGGCGGCTCGAAGGCCAGGGCCTGGCGAACGTCGGCCTCGCAGTCGGCCAGGCTCTGGCCGGGCAGCGCATACATCAGGTCGATGTTGAAGGTGTCGAAAGCACGGGCGGCTTCCTCGATGGCGGCCATCGCCTGAGCCCGGTCGTGCACACGGCCCAGCGCCTGGAGTTTCGTGTCGTCGAAGCTCTGCACACCGATCGACAGGCGCGTCACGCCGGCATCCCGAAACGCCCGGAAGCGCTCGCGCTCGAAGGTGCCGGGGTTGGCTTCGAGCGTGATCTCGCAGCCGGGCTCGAGCGGCAGCCGCGCGCGGATGTCGGCCAGGAGCCGCTCGATCGATGCGGGAGAGAACAGGCTCGGCGTGCCGCCGCCGATGAAGACGCTGATGACGCGCCGGCCCCAGACCAGCGGCAGTGCCGCCTCGAGATCGGCGCGGATCGCATCGAGATAGCGAGCTTCGGGTGGCAGGCCGCCGATGAACGCCGGCGAGTTGCCGTGCCCCGTGTTCGTGCCGCCAGGTTCCGGTTGAGCATTGCCGTGCACCTCATGCGAGTTGAAATCGCAGTACGGGCACTTCTTCAGGCACCACGGCAAATGGACGTACAGCGCGAGCGGCGGCAGCGCGGTGAGCTGCAGTGCGCCGGCCCGGCGGTGCAGCGCGCTGGTGTCGATGCGCACAGGGGTGTTCATGGTCGTCAGCGCAGCCACTGCGCGCGCATCAGCGCTGCCATCTCGCGCGCGGCCAGGGCACGGTGGCTGATCGCGTTCTTGGCTTCGGCATCCAGCTCCGCCACGCTGTGGCCGAGCGCGGCGATGAACATCAGCGGGTCGTAGCCGAAGCCGCCCGAGCCGCGCGGCGCGAACAGGATCTCGCCGGACCAGCGGCCGAAGGCGATCAGCGGCTCGGGGTCGTCTGCGTGACGCAGCGCCACCAGCGTGCTGACGAAGCTGGCGCGGCGCTCGCTGGCCGCCTGGAAGCCGTGCAGGCGCTCCAGCAATAGCCGGTTGTTGGCAGCGTCCTGAAGCGCACGCTGCGCCTCGCGCTCGCCCGCCTGCGTCTCTAGAGGTGCGAAATGCGCCGACGCCACACCGGGCGCTCCACCGAGCGCATCGACACACAACCCGGAATCATCGGCAATCGCCGCTCCGCCGCAGGCGCGCGCCGCGTGCCGTGCCTTGGCCAGCGCGTTCTCCACGAAGGTGACGTGCGGCTCCTCGGCCTCGGTGATGCCCAGCTCCTTCTGCGAAACCAGTTCGACCGGCAGCGCTGCGAACAGGGAGCGCAATTCGGCCAGCTTCTTGGCGTTGTTGGACGCCAGCACCACGCGCATGGCTCGCTCCGCGTTAGGCTTTCAGGGCCGCAGCCTGTGCCTCAACCAGCGTGTGGATGCCCTGCTCGGCCAAGGCCAGCAGCCGGTCCATCTCGGCGCGGCTGAAGGCGGCGCCCTCGGCGGTGCCCTGCACCTCGATGTAGTGGCCGGCGCCGGTCATGACGACGTTCATGTCGGTGCCGCAGGCGGCGTCCTCCACGTACTCGAGATCCAGCAAGGGCGTGCCTTCGACGATGCCCACGCTGACGGCAGCCACAGCGCCCTTGATCGGCGAAGCGGCGAGCTTGCTCTGCGCCAGCAGCCAGCTCACCGCGTCGTGCGCCGCCACGTAGGCGCCGGTGATGGCCGCGGTGCGCGTGCCGCCGTCGGCCTGGAGCACGTCGCAGTCGAGGTGGATCGTGCGTTCTCCGAGCGCGCGCAGATCGAACACCGCGCGCAGCGAGCGGCCGATCAGGCGCTGGATCTCCTGCGTGCGGCCGCTTTGCTTGCCGCGCGCGGCCTCCCGGTCGCTGCGGGTGTGGGTCGATCTGGGCAGCATGCCGTATTCGGCGGTGACCCAGCCTTCACCGGAGCCGCGCTTGTGCGGCGGCACCCTTTCCTCGACCGAGGCGGTGCACAGCACCTGGGTGTCGCCGAACGCGATGAGCACCGAGCCCTCGGCATGGCAAGTGAAGTGGCGCGTGATGGCGATCGGACGCAAAGCGTCCACGGCGCGGCCTTGAGTGCGTTGATAAGTCATGGGAAATAAAAGGATGAAGGCCCGCTGCGCGGGCCCGAAAAGGAAGATGCTACCCGCAGCTCAGCCGGCGCTGAGCATGCGCGCGGGCGCAGCTCAGGAGCGCTTTTGCTGCGACGAGCGCCGGATGGCCTCGTTGATCTCGCGGATCGAGCGCTCGATCTCGGCTTCGTCCATCTCCTCGGCCTCGCCCGGGCCGGAACCCACGCTGGCCTGAATGGTCGAGGCGAACACCTCGTCGCCGAGGGTTTCGGTAGAAATGGCCTTGGCGGTCTCGATGTCCTCGGCCGACTCCCACTCCACCGACAGCACGGTCACGTTGTCGCTCTTGGCGCCGCCGTTGCGCAGCGCCTGTTCGACCAGTTCGGGCACCGCGTCGGAGATGGACCGGGTGGCGAGTTGCTGCGTGATGATCTCGTCGGTGACCGTGCCCCACAGGCCGTCGGAGCACAGCAGCAGGCGGTCGGCCTCGTGCAGGATGAGCGGCCCCACCGTATCGACCACCGGCTTGCCCGGGCTGCCCAGGCAGGTGAAGAGCACGTTTCGGTTGAAGCGCTCGCCCATCGGCACCACTTGCGACATCGTTTCCTGCAGCTCGGAGTAGCTGTGGTCGCGGGTGCGCGCGACCAGCTTGTCGCCACGCACGAGATACAGCCGCGAATCGCCGCAGTGCGCCCAGTAGGCGGTGTTGCCCTGCAGCACGCAGGCCACGATGGTGGTGCGCGGCGTGTCGATCAGCGCCTTCTCGGTCGCGTATCGGATGAGCTGGTGGTGGCCCGCGATGATGGCGTCGTGCAGGAAGCGCAGCGGATCCTTGAGCACCGGCTTGGCGTCGCGCTGGAACATGGCGGCCAGCGTCTGCAGCGCGAGCTGGGAGGCGATCTCGCCCTCGGGATGGCCGCCCATGCCGTCGGCCAGCGCGAACAGACCCGAATCGCGTGTGTAGCAATAGCCCATGCGGTCTTCGTTCTTCTCGCGGCCGCCCTTGCGGCTCACCTGGTAAACCGAAAATCTCATGTTCGGTTCTCAGGCTTTGGCGCCGGTCTTGATGTTTTCGAGCTGCAGCTTGAGCCGCTCGCTGAAGCTGAGCTTGGTGTAGCGCCGCTCGGTCTCTCGCGCCAGCTCCTTTTGCAGCGCGAACACGCTCTGCGGGCGCGAGAGCGGGTCGAGCGACATGCACCACTCGGTCACTTCGATCAGGTTGTCGGAATACACGTTGCGCAGGCGCGAGAGCGACAGCCCCAGGCGGTCTTTCTCGATGCGCTGCGGCGCGTCGTTGGGCGGGTAGCCCTGCATGCAGGCGTAAATGCACGCACCTATCGCGTAGATGTCGGTCCACGGCCCCAGCGTGCCGTCGCGGCGGTACATCTCCGGTGCGGCGAAGCCCGGGGTGTACATCGGCCGGATGAAGTTGCCCTCTTTGCTCAGCACTTCGCGCGCGGCGCCGAAGTCGAGCATGACGGCCTTGTTGTCGTTGGTCACGAAGATGTTGGCGGGCTTGATATCGAGGTGCAGCATCTTGTGCTGATGCACGATGCGCAGGCCACGCAGGATCTCGTCGAACAGTGAACGAATTGTCGATTCACGGAAAACCTTGTCGCGCTTGAGATCGCGCGCCGTGACGATGAAGTCCTGCAGGGTGTCGCCCTGCAGGTAATTCATCACCATGTAGACGGTTTCGTTCTCGCGGAAGAAGTTGAGCACCGAGACCACGCTCGGGTGCGATATCTGTGCGAGCGAACGGCCTTCCTCGAAGAAGCTCTTCAGCCCAAGGCGATAGAGCGGCTGCTTCTCCGGCTTGACGCGAGGCGTCAGTTCGCCGGGCGAGCGATCCGCCAGCGACGCGGGCAGATATTCCTTGAGCGCGATGAGCCGGCGCTCGCTGTCTTCGCAGAGGTACACGACGCCAAAGCCACCGGCCGCCAATTTTTTGATGACCTGGTACCCGCCGACCACGGTGCCCGCTGGCAGTGGCGCGGGTTTCTGCTTTGACATAATCGAATTTTGCAATGCGATAAATTTGATGTCAGTCTACAGCATGACCGGGTACGCGAACGCGTCCGCCGGGGCCGTTTCCCCAGGAGAAAACGCCACAGAAATCGCACGTTCCGCGAGTGCGGGCGTGCAGGTCGAACTGCGTTCGGTCAATAGCCGTTTTCTCGATATCGCGTTCCGTCTGCCCGAGGACATGCGCTCGCTGGAGCCCGCACTTCGCGAGCTGATCGCCGCGAATTTGCGCCGCGGCAAGGTCGAGTTGCGGCTGTCGACGCAGGGCGACGCGGGCAGCGCCTGGTCCCAACCGCAGACCGAACAGCTCAACGCGCTTTCGCGGTTGGAAAGCACGGTGCAGAACTGGCTGCCGAAAGCCGCACCGCTGTCGGTGCAGGAAGCGCTGCAGTGGTGTCGTGCGAGCCAGCCGGCCTTGCGGCTGGACGAGCCCGCGCTCGATGCCGCGCGCCGAGCCGTGGCGGGCCTGGTGGAGTCTCGCGAGCGCGAAGGCGAGAAACTGGTTGCAGTGCTCATGCAGCGCTTGCAACGGCTGCGCGAGTTGGCTCGCGACGCCCAACCGCTGGTGCCGCAGGTGGTGGCACGCCAGCAGCAGCGCTTTCTGGACCGCTGGACCGAGGCGCTCGAGGCGGCCGGCGCAAGCGCACAGTCGGTGCCCGTGCAGGCGCTGCAGGAGCGCGCCATGACGGAGGCGGCCAGCTATGCAATCCGCATCGACGTGGCCGAGGAGCTCGCGCGCCTCACCGCTCACCTCGACGAGATCGAACGCCTGCTCGGCCAGGGCGGCGAGGTCGGCAAGCGACTCGATTTCCTGATTCAGGAGTTGCAGCGCGAAGCCAATACGCTGGGCTCGAAATCAGCCGCCCTCGAACTCACGCAGATCTCGGTGGAAATGAAAGTGGCGGTCGAGCAGATGCGCGAGCAGGTGCAGAACATCGAGTAAAGGACTGCATCTGGCCGATGCACCGAGCCCAAAACGGAAGCAAGCTTTGAAACTCGCCACCTGGAACGTCAACTCCCTGGCCGTGCGGCTGCCGCAGGTCATCGCTTGGCTGACCGAACACGAGCCCGACGTGCTGGTGCTGCAGGAAACCAAGCTGACGGACGACAAGTTTCCGCGTGCGGAGATCGAAGCGGCCGGCTGGAAGGTCGTTTTCTTCGGACAGAAAACCTACAACGGCGTGGCGCTGCTCGCGCGCGACGACCCGGCCGACGTGGTGCGCAACATCGTGGGTTTTGCCGACGAGCAGGCCCGTGTCATCGCCGCCTGCGTCGGTAATGTGCGGGTGGTCGGCGGCTACTTTCCCAACGGCCAAGCGCCTGGCAGCGAGAAGTTTGTCTACAAGCTCGCGTGGATGAGCGCGATGCGCGACTGGCTGGTCGAGGAACTAAAGCGCTACCCGAAGCTGGTGCTCATGGGCGACTTCAATGTCGCGCCCGAAGACCGCGACGTTCACGACCCAGTGGCCTGGGCCGGCCAGATTCTTTGCACCGAAGAGGAACGCGAACAGTTCCGCGGCTTGCTTGCGATCGGCCTGCACGATGCGTTTCGCTTGTTCGAGCAGCCGCCCAAGAGCTGGAGCTGGTGGGACTACCGCATGCTCGCCTTCCGGAAGAACCAGGGCTTGCGGATCGACCACATCCTGGTCAGCGAAGCCTTGAAGCCGCGAGTGACCGCTTGCGTGATCGACAGGCTGCCACGCAAGAACGAGCGGCCGAGCGACCATGCGCCGGTGATGATGACGCTGGCGCCAAGTTAAACGCTGAGCGGTACCAGCGAGGGCTGCTGCAAGCTGACCGTCCCGCCCGGGCTCTTCAGGCTGCAGACGAGTCAGTCGTCCAGCCCGAGCTCTTGAATCTTGCGCGTGATCGTGTTGCGTCCTATGCCGAGCTTGTGGGCTGCCTCGATGCGCCGCCCGCGCGTCACGTCGAGCGCACTGTGGATGAGTTGCGCCTCGAACTTCTGCGTCAGCACCTCCCACACGTTGGGCACGCCGGCTTCGAGCAGTGCACGCGCCTCGCGCTCCAGGTCGCGCAGCCAACCGCCGTTGGGCAGGACCGACGCCGCCTCGCCGGCAGGCGGCTGCGGCTGCGGCTGCGGCTGCGGCAGCGGCAGCGGGGCGGCCGGGCCGGCCGGAGCTTGTACGCCAGCCGGCACGTCCGCCATGCCGTCCTGCGGCCGCAAGGCAGGCGCCGCGTCGTCGTGCGTCGTCAAGCTCGATGTCACCGTGCCCAGCAGTTCGGGCGGAAGATCCTTGGCATCGACCAGCTGAGCCGGCGCCATCACGGTGAGCCAGTGGCAGACGTTCTCCAGCTGCCGCACGTTGCCGGGGTAGTCGAAGGCGACGAGCTTGCCGAGCGCAGCCTCGCTCAGGCGCTTGGTTTCCACGCCCAGTTCCTTGGCGCTCTTTTG
>NZ_JACDCW010000006.1 GCF_013817345.1 Methylibium sp. | reverse complement strand
GCGCAGGGCTTGCGGGCGGCGCGCGCAGCGCGCTTCGTCAACTGACTCGTCGCGCCTGTCTGAGCGCAGTGAGCGCAGCGAACGAAGCGAGTTGCGCGACGGCCCGCAAGCCCGAGCAGCACAGCGCAGTCGGCCCGCAGGGCCGACCGCCGCACCGGCGCGCCGCCGCACACCCGCCCACGGCTTTGCTTGCACCTGCCCTTCCATTCGCGCAAATATCAATCCATTCTGTCCACTACCGCCGGCCTACGAACCAACACCGTTTCACTCACCGCCGATCACACGAAACTCACGCGGAGCCATTGAGATGAGCCCGGTGATCGCCATCCTCGGTGCCGAAAGCACCGGCAAGACCACGCTGGCCTACGCGCTCGCGTTGGAGTTGCGCGCACTCGGCACCCGCGCCGTGGTGGTGCGGGAGTACCTGCGCGAGTTCTGCGATGCGCGCGGTTGCACACCGCAGCCGCATGAGCAGGCGGCCATCGCGGCCGAGCAATGGCGGCGCACCCTAGCCGCTGCTCAGGACGGAAGCACCGTGGTCGCCGACACCACGCCCTTGATGATCGCCCTGTACAGCCAGTTCCTCTTCGCCGACGAGAGCTTGCGCGGCGGGGCACTCGCTCTGCAGCGCCGCTGCACCCACACACTGCTGACCGGGCTCGACCTGCCCTGGCAGGCCGACGGCCTGCAGCGCGACGGCCCGCAGGTCCGCGAACCCGTCGACGCGCTCATCCGCGGCGCGCTGGCCGAAGCCGCAATCCCGCATTCGGTGATTTACGGCAGCGGGCCCGCGCGCACGGCCGCGGCGCTGGCCGCCGTGCGGCCGGTGCTCGGCCTGCCGAGCCCGACCGAAGCGATACCGGATTCGACGGCGGCGTCGCCACAAACCGGCCGCCGGCTCAGCCTTCGTTGTCGCGAATGCCTGGTGCCCGACTGCGAGCATCTCGCCCTCACCCCAAAAGCCTCGCAACGATGAACGATCCACGACACCTGTCCGCCGCCAAGGCTCGACTCGCTGCCGAGGGCGGTCCGACCGAGGCCCAAGCGCGAGAACCTGTGGCCGGTACGCGCCCGATCCGCAGCTTCGTGCTGCGCGCCGGCCGCATGGGCAGCGGCCAGGTGCGCGCGCTGGCCGAACTGGGCCCGCGCTTCGTGCTGCCGTTCTGGAGCACGCCACTCGATCCGGCCGCGGTGTTCGGCCGCAGCGCACCGCTGGTGATCGAGATCGGCTTCGGCATGGGCGACGCCACGGCGCAGATCGCGGCGGCGCGGCCGGACACCGACTTCATCGGCTGCGAGGTGCATGCGCCCGGCATCGGTGCGCTGCTGCAGCGCATCGACGAACGCGGCCTGACGAATCTGCGCATCGTTCAGCACGACGCGGTCGAAGTGCTGGAGCACATGCTCGTGCCGGCCTCGCTGGCCGGCATCCACATCTTCTTTCCCGACCCGTGGCACAAGAAGAAGCACCACAAGCGCCGCCTGATCCAGCCGGCGTTCGTCGCCGAGCTCGTGACCCGTCTGGCGCCCGGCGGCATGCTTCACTGCGCCACCGACTGGCAGCCCTATGCCGAGCAGATGCTCGCGGTGTTGGGCGCCGAGCCGGGCCTGGTGAACACCGCCGAAGCGTATGCGCCGAAGCCCGACTACCGGCCGTTGACGAAGTTCGAGCAGCGAGGCCTGCGGCTCGGCCACGGGGTGTGGGACCTCGTGTTTGCGCGACGCTGAGGGCGCCGAAAACGCCGCACGGTCACGCCGGCGGCGCTTTGCGCGCGGACAGCAGCGCGAGCAGCGCCTTCGCCGCAGGCTCGGAAGAAGCAGGGTTCTGGCCAGTGACCAGGAGGCCGTCGGTCAACACGTAAGGCTCCCAGTCGCCGGCCTTCGAGTAGCGGCCGCCTTGCTGCTCGAGCATGTCCTGAACCAGGAACGGCACCACCTCGCTCAGGCCGACCGCGGCCTCCTCGGAATTGGTGAAGCCGGTGACGCGCCGGCCCTCGACCAGCGGTTTGCCATCCTTCGCTTTCGCGTCGCGGAGCACGCCGGGCGCATGGCAGACTGCGGCGACCGGCTTGCCATCCAGGAGCATCGCCTCGATCAGCGCGATCGACTGCTGGTTCTCCGTGAGGTCCCACAAGGGGCCGTGGCCGCCGGGATAGAACAACGCATCGAAATCCAGCGCCTTCAGCGTTTCGAGGCGCACGGTATGAGCGAGCGCCTCCTGAGCTTGCGCATCCTTGGCGAAGCGGCGTGTCGCTTCGGTCTGCGCGTCGGGCTCGTCGCTCTTGGGGTCGAGCGGCGGCTGTCCGCCAAGGGGCGAGGCGACGGTGATGTCGGCGCCGGCGCCCTTGAACACGTAGTACGGCGCGGCGAACTCCTCGAGCCAGAAGCCGGTTTTCTTGCCGGTGTCGCCGAGCTGGTCGTGGGAGGTAAGGACCATCAGAATCTTCATTGTCTTGCTCCTGGTGCAGGTGAAGAAACGCAGGATGCAGCAATCGGACAGGCGCTGTGCGCGACCGGCCCATCCACCCCACGCCTCACAGCAGATCCTCGATGCGGATCGGCAGCGCGCGCACCCGCTTGCCGGTGGCGTGATAGACCGCACTCGAGATCGCTGCCGCCGTGCCCACGTTACCCAGCTCGCCCAGCCCCTTCACGCCCGCCGGGTTGACGAATGTATCGACCTCGGGCACCAGGATCACCTCGACCTCGGGCACGTCGGCATTCACCGGCACCAGGTATTCGGCGATGTCGGTGTTGACGTAGCGGGCATGGCGCGCATCGACCTCGGTTTCCTCGTGAAGCGCGGAGCCGATGCCCCAGATCAACCCGCCCATGAGCTGGCTGCGCGCGGTGCGCGGGTTCATGATGTGCCCGGCCGCGAAGGCGCCGACGATGCGCGGCACGCGGATCTCGCGCGTGCGCACGTTGATGCGCAGCTCCACGAACTCGGCGCCGAAGGCGAACATGAGTTTCTCGCCTTCGGTGCCACCCGTGATGCCGGCCGCGCCCTGGTAGAGCTTCTTCACGTCCTCGGCCGACTTGCCGGGCGGAAACCATTCGGCGTACTCCTCAAGCACGCCCGCGCCCGCCGCGTTGAAAACCACCGCCATCGATTCGCTGCGACCGTCGAGCGCCGCGACGCGACCGTCCTTGAGCACCATCTGCGCGACCGGCACGCCCGCCAAGGCTCCTTGCCGCGACGCCGCCGCGAAGAGCTTGTCGCGGATCGCCTCGCAGGCCTTCATGAGCACGGAGCAGGTGCTGGCCGTGACGTTGGAGCCCCCGGAGACAGGCGAAGCCGGCAGGCGGCTGTCGCCCATCTCGACCTGCACGGCGTCGAGCGGAATGCCCAGGGTGCGGGCGACCATCTGTCCCGCGATGGTGTAGGTGCCGGTGCCGACATCGTGCGCGGCGAGTTGCGCGCGCGCCTTGCCGTCGGCGTAGAACTGCACGCGCGCGGCGGCGGGTGCCACGTGGGTCGGGTAGGTGGCAGTGGCGCAGCCGTAGCCGATGAGCCAGTCCCCCTCACGCATGGAGCCGGGCTTCGGGTTGCGCTTGCTCCAGCCGAAGACGCGCGCCGCCTCGTCGTAACACTGCATGAGCGAGCGGCTGCTGTAGGGCTTGCCGCTGATCGGATCGACCATCGTGTCGTTGAGTCGGCGGAACTCGACCGGGTCCATGGCGAGTGCCACTGCCATCTCGTCCATTGCGGCTTCGAGCGCATAGATGTAGGGCACTTCCGGCGGCGAACGCATGAAGCCCGGCGTGTTGCGGTCGGCATGGACGATGCTCGCCTTCGTGGCGACGTTGCCGAAGGCGTACATCACGGCGCTGTTGATGTTGCCTGCGACGAAGTAGTTGTCGGGCCGCGAGGTGATCTCGCGCGCTTCGTGCAGGTAGGCCGTGAGCTTGCCGTCGCGCCCGGCGCCCAAACGCACGCGGTGGTCGGTCTCGGCACGGTAGGTCGCGACTGTGTAGCCCTGCTGGCGCGTCATGACCAGCTTGACCGGCCGGCCGATGCGCTTGGCGGCGAAAGCCACCAGAGCCGTGCGCGGCGTGACCGAGGCCTTGGCGCCGAACGCGCCGCCGACGTAGTGGCTGATCACGCGCACCTGTCCGGGATCGATGCCGAGCTGCTCGGCCACGCCGTTCTTCAGCGCATAGACGAACTGGCTCGGCTCGTGGATGGTGAGCTCGTCGCCCTCCCAGACACAGCTGGTCGTGAACAGCTCCATCGCGTTGTGGTGCTGGGTCGGCGTGTAGTACTCGGCATCGACCTTAACTGCGGCGGCGGCAAAGGCCGCCTCGGCGTTGCCGACCTGCGGGTCCTTGTGCCGCTTGGACACCTTGGCGATGGCCTCCGTCGTGGTGCCGGGCGAGGCGAAACTCGCGGTCGGCCGCTCGGCGGCATAGGCGATGTCGAGCTTGTGCGCGGCCTCGCGCGCGGCCTCGAAGGTCTCTGCCAGCACCATGGCAACAATCTGGCCGTCGTGCCAGATCCTGGGAGACGCCAGCGGCACGATGGTGGTCGAGGCACTGCCGCCGTCGCTGAACATCTTCGAGCCTTTGACCTGGCCGGCGTTCTCGTGCGTGAGGATGTCGATCACGCCCGGCACGGCGCGCGCCGCCCGCTGATCGATGCGTGAGATGCGGCCCTTGGCGATGGCGCTGGTCACGAGGTAGGCGTGCGCCACGTTGGGAAGCGCTTCGTCGGACGGATAGCGCGCGTCGCCGGTGACCTTGGCGCGCGCTTCGATGCGCCGCGCAGGCTGGCCCATGTTGGCCTTGGGTTCGGGAGCGGCGGCGAGAGTCATGGGATCACTTTCCAAGGAATGAATGCCCCCTCTCCCTCTCCGGAGACGGTTGGGGGTGAGGGCTGCGCGACCTTCGAACAGGTGGAAATTGGCAAGCGCCGGCCGGCCCTCACCCTGGCCCTCTCCCTGAGGGAGAGGGGACAAGGCGAATGCTCGGCGTACGGCACCCGCTACACCGGCATTTCTGCAGCTTCGAGCAGTGCACGCACCAGCGTGCGCTGGCCGAGCACGACCTTGTAGGCGTTGTGTTCGCGCGGCTGCGCGCCGGCGAAAGCGGCGGCGGCGGCGGCTGTGGCGCTGGTCTCGTCGAGCCGCTGGCCGGCCAGCGCCGCTTCCGCTTCGCGAGCCCGCCATGGCACGGTGGCCACCCCGCCGAGCGCGATGCGCGCCTCTCGGACAACGCCCTGCTGCAGGTCGAGCGCGACAGCCGCCGAGGTCAGCGCGAACTGGTAGGACTCGCGGTCGCGGATCTTCAGATAGTGCGAGCGCCGCGTCCAGGCACCGGCCGGTACCTCGATGGCGGTGATCAGCTCGCCGGGCGCGAGCACCGTCTCTATCTGCGGCGTGCTGCCGGGCGGACGGTGCAGCATGGCGAACGGCAGCTTGCGCATGCCGGCGGCACCGGCGATTTCGACTGTGGCGTCCAGCGCAATCAGCGCCTGCGCGAAATCGCCGGGATACGTGGCGATGCACTCGCCGCTGGTGCCCAGCACGGCATGCTGGCGGTTCATGCCGTCCATCGCCGCACAGCCCGAGCCCGGCTTGCGCTTGTTGCACGCCTGCCAGTGCGTGTCGCGGAAGTAGGCGCAGCGCGTGCGCTGCAGGAGGTTGCCGCCCAGGCTGGCCATGTTGCGCAACTGCGCGCTGGCGGCGAGCACCAGCGTCTCGGCGATCACGGGGTAATCGCGCAAGACCGCCGGGTGCTCGGCAGCCTGGGCCATGCTGACCAAGGCGCCGAAGCGGATGCCGCCGGGGCCGGCGGTGATGTCGCCACCGCCGGCAGCAGCCAGCGGGTTGATGTCGACCAGCGCCTGCGGGCGCATCACGTCGAGCTTCATCAGGTCGAGGATCGTGGTGCCGCCGGCCAGGAACTGCACCGGCGCCTCGGTCGCGGGAAGCGTCGCCGCGCCGCTAGCGGCCATTGCCGCCTGCGTCGCGGCCGTGGCGCTGTCGACGCGCTGGTAAGTGAAGGGCCGCATCACGCCCTCCGGATGCTGCCGCGTGCCTGCTCGATCGCGGCCACGATGTTCGGATACGCCGCGCAGCGGCACAGGTTGCCGCTCATGTACTCGCGGATCTCGGCGGCGTCGTCGGCATGGCCCTCAGCCACACAGGCCACCGCCGACATGATCTGCCCTGGCGTGCAGTACCCGCACTGGAAGGCGTCGTGGTCGATGAAGGCCTGTTGCATCGGATGCAGGCCGCCTCCGGTGCCTGCCAGGCCTTCGATGGTGGTGACCTTGCGCGCGCCCACCTGCGCGGCGAGCGTGAGGCACGACAGCACTCGTCGGCCATCGAGGTGGACGGTACAGGCGCCGCACTGACCCTGGTCGCAACCCTTCTTGGTGCCGGTCAGGCCGATGTGCTCGCGCAGGGTGTCGAGCAGCGTGGTGCGCACATCGACCGTCACGCGCTGCGGCCGGCCGTTGACATCCAGCGTGAAGTCCAGGCGCTGGGCGGGCGGCACCGTGGCCGGCTCGATCTGCATCGGCGGCGCTTCGGCCGTGGCCGCCCCGCGCTCGGTGCCCGTCGCGCAACCCGTGGCCAGCGGAATCGCGATCACGCCACCGAGCGTGGACGATGAAGAGAGGAAGGTGCGACGGGTAAGTCCGGCCATGAGGAGAATCCTTGCGCAGCCCGCGAGGCGCCGCGAGCTCGGTGGGTGAAAAGCGTAAACCGGCTCTCGGCAGATGACGTGCCTAGGACAGGTCTCGCAGGTCTCGCAGGTCTCGCAGGTCTCGCAGGTCTCGCAGGCCTCGCAGGCCTCGCAGGCCTCGCGGCTCGCAGGCGCAGAGGATGCGAAGGGTGCGAAGGCATGGAGGGGTCGCGGGCTGGCTCAGGGCGCCTCTTTCATGTGTCGGCTTGGTCCGTCGCAGTCGACGCTTGCCGCAAATTCGACAGGCACCTTGCCGCCATCCGCCCGATGCATCGGCGCCCCCGACGTGGCGGGCGCCTTACTCGTGCCGCAGCGCCTCGATGGGCAGGAGCGCAGCGGCGCGCCGGGCCGGGTAGAAGCCGAAGAACACACCCACCGCGGCCGAAAAGCCCACCGCGAGCACGATGGCGCTCGCGCTCATCACGACCTGCCAACCGGCGAAGGCGGCTATGGCAGCGGTCACGGCGGCGCCGAGCAGCACGCCGATCGCGCCGCCGGCCAGCGACAGGCTCACCGCCTCGATCAGGAACTGCGCCAGGATGTCGCGGCTCCTCGCTCCCACGGCCCGGCGCAGGCCGATCTCGCGGGTGCGCTCGGTCACGCTGACCAGCATGATGTTCATGATGCCGATGCCGCCGACCAGCAGGCTCACGCCGGCCACCGCTGCGAGCAGGAGTGCGAGCACGCGGCTGGTCGCTTCCTGCGTCTGCATCAGCTCGGTGAGGTTGCGCAGGGCGAAGTCGTCGTCATCGTCGGGCTGCAAGCGGTGGCGCTGGCGCAGCAGCGTGCGGATGCCCTCTTCGGCTGCCTGCATGCTCATGCCCTCGTGCACCTTCACGCTCACGGAGCCCACCCGCTTGAGCCGCCCGCTGGCGTGGCCCTGCACGCGGTTGCGGTAGGTCGAGATCGGCACCATCACCACGTCGTCCTGGTCCTGACCCCAGGAGTTCTGTCCCTTGGGGGCGAGCACGCCGATCACCGTGAGCGGCACCTGCCGCACGCGGATCACCTGGTCGATCGGATCGGTGCTGCCGAACAGCTCCTGCGCCACCGTATGGCCGATTACCGCCACCTTGCCGGAGCCGGCCAGCTCGCCGGGCCCGAACACGCGGCCGCCGGCGATCTGCCATTCGCGGGCCAGCAGGTAGTCGGACGTGGTGCCCAGCACGTAGGTCGACCAGTTCGTGTTGCCGGCGACGATCTGCTGTGCGCTGCGCAGGTTGGGCGCGGCGTACTGCACCTCGAACACCTCGCTGGCGATCGCTTCGGCGTCTTCCTCGGTCAGCGCATGGCCGGTCTGCGCACCCAGGCGCACGCCGCGGGCGTTCTGTGCGCCGGGTACCACCATCAGCGCGTTCGAGCCCAGACTCCTGATCTGCTCGGCGATGCGCTGCTGCGCGCCGTTGCCGATGGCCAGCGTGGTGATCACGGCAGCCACGCCGATCATGACGCCGAGCATGGTCAGCATGCTGCGCATCGGGTTGGCGGTGAGGGCGCGCCAGGCCGAGCGAAGGGCCGCAAGGGTGTTCATGATGGTGAAACGCGAGTGCTGCGCACACGTTGAAAGCCGGACCGGCTGTCCTGCCGCACGTCCTCCACCACCCGCCCGTCGCAAAACACGATCCGCCTTCGCGCCCAGGCGGCGATATCGGCCTCGTGCGTCACCAGGATCACCGTGATGCCGCTCTCGTTCAAGCCCGCGAGCAGCCGCATCACCTCGTCCGAGGTGGCGCTGTCGAGCGCGCCTGTCGGCTCGTCGGCCAGGATCAGTTGCGGCCGGTTCACCAACGCCCGGGCGATCGCCACGCGTTGCTGCTGGCCGCCCGACAGCTCGGCGGGCGTGTGGCCGGCGCGCTCCTGCAGACCCACTTCGCGCAGGCAGTCCAGCGCGCGCGCGTGGCGCTGCCGTGCGGGAACGCCGGCATACACCAGCGGCAGCTCGACGTTCTCGCGCGCCGAGGTGCGCGGTAGCAGGTTGAACTGCTGGAACACGAAGCCGATGCGGCGGTTGCGGATGGCGGCCAGCGCATCGCCCGACAGGCCATCGACCGCCTCGCCGTCCAGACGCAGACTGCCGCTCGTCGGTCGGTCCAGGCAGCCGAGCAGATTCATCAGCGTGCTCTTGCCCGACCCCGAAGCGCCCATGATCGCGACGAACTCGCCGGCGTCGATGTCGAGCGACACGCCGCACAGCGCGTGAACCTCGCCGGCGGCGCTGCCGCTGCGGTAGGTCTTGGTCAAGTCGCGCGCCTCGATGAGCGCCATGTGCCCGCCTGGCCCTGTCCGGCTCAGAACGGCCCGCGCCGGCCGCGCCGCGCCGCGGCCGTGCCGCCCGGATCCTGCATGCCGACGATGACCTGCTGCCCCGGCACCAAGCCGCCGGCCAGCACCTCGGTCATGCGGCCGTCGCCGATGCCCAGCCGCAGAGCGACGGCTCGCGGCTTTCCATCGGAGCCGATCACGTACACCCGTCCGGTGGTGTCGCGCTCGGTGGGCCCTGCATACGAAGGAGCGCCGGGCCGCGCACCGGCCGCCGTCGAAGGCGCACTCCCCGCGCCGCGCTTGATGGCGGCCACGTCGCGCGGAGCGTCGGGCACCGGCGGCGCAGCATGCGGCGCCCGGCCGGACGCCTCGGCCACGTCCGGCAGCCGCACGCGCAGCGCCGCGTTCGGGAGCTTGACGACGTTCTCACGCCGCTCGGTGACGATGCGCACGTTGGCGGTCAGGCCCGGCAGCAGTTGCGCCGCACTCTGGCGAAAGCTCACCACCACCGTGTAGGTGATCACGTTCTGCGTGTTCAGCGCCGCCTTGCGCACCGCCGCGACCACGCCTTCGTATTCGCGGCCGGGAAACGCGTCCACCGTGAAGTTCACCGGCTGGCCGGCGCGCACGCGGCCGATGTCAGCCTCGTCGATGGACGCCTCGACCTGCATGTCGGCGAGGTTGCGGGCAATGATGAAGAGCTCGGGCGCCTGCAGGCTGGCGGCCACCGTCTGGCCCAGATCCACGCTGCGTTTGATCACCACGCCGTTCACCGGCGAGCGGATCTCCGTGCGGTCCAGGTCCACCTGCGCCTGCGCCAGCGCCGCCTCGCGCTGGCGCACCGCGGCTTGCGCGCTGACGGCCTGCGCGCGGCTCACCTCGAGCTGCGCGGCGACCGCCTTGAGCTGCTCGGCCAGGGTGCCGGCGAGATTACGCGTGGTCTCGAACTCGGCTTCGGAAATGAACTGGCGGTCGAGCAGCTCCTGCTTGCGCCCGAGGTCGCGCGCCGCGTTGTCGGCATCGAGCTTCGCCCGCGAAAGCGCCGCCTGCGCCGCGGCCACGCCGGCCTGCGCCTGCAGCACCTGCGCGCGCGCGGCCTCCACGTCGGCCTGGGCCTGGCGCACGCGGTAGCGAAAGCTCTCCGGGTCGATGCGGGCGATCGGCTGGCCCTTCTTCACCTCGGTGTTGAAGTCGGCGAAAAGCGCCTGGATCTGGCCCGACACCTGGCTGCCCACGCTGACCTGCGCCACGGGATTGAGGGTGCCGGTGGCCGCCACCGCCGCCTCGATCGGGCCTTGCTCCACGGGCGCGGTGCGGTAGCTCATCGCCTGGTCCTCATCGCGAAGCGCCCACCACGCGGCAGCGCCGGCGGCGGCGATTGCGAGCGATCCGGCCAGGATCCATGCGGTGCGTGCCATCGTGCTGGATTCTAGGTAGCGGTGGCGGCGGCAGCTGGGCCGAAGCCTTGAGCCGGCCCTCGGAACCGGGGCATCCACCGCGCGGTCTTCATCCATCTTTACTCGCGCTTTCCCGCTGCTGCACACGCGCTGTGCCGCGGCGCGGCGAGCTTTGCCGCCGCACTCGGGCTTTTGCGGCTTACATTGACCCGCACCCTCGAGCGCACTACATTTACTGACTCATTGGTCATTAGCAGTAACCATGTCCCGACCCGCGCCTCTTGCCCCATGCCCGATGGCGATCACGCCGCTAGCGCGCCAGCGCCGCAAGGAGGCGCGCCCGCAGGAGCTGCTCGATGCGGCGCTCGAGCTCTTCGTCGAGAAGGGTTTCGCGGCCACCCGGGCCGAAGAGGTGGCCGCGCGCGCCGGCGTCTCCAAGGGCACGCTCTATCTGTATTACCCCAGCAAGGAAGACCTGCTCAAGGCGGTGATCCGCAACAATATCTCGCGCGAGATCGCCGAGGGTGAAGACATCGTGCGCGGCTTCGAGGGCCCGACCACCGAGCTGCTGCCCTATCTGATGTCGGAGTGGTGGCGCCGCATCGGCGAGACCAAGGCCTCCGGCATCGCCAAACTCATCGTTTCGGAAGTGCGCAACTTTCCGGACATCGCGCAGTTCTACCGGCAGGAGGTCATCGAGCCGGCCGAGCGCATGCTTGCGGGCGTACTCCAGCGCGGCATCGACCGCGGCGAGTTCCGGCCGCTGCCGGTGCATGAGGTGGTTCACAACCTGATGGCGCCCGTGCTGTTCATGATGTTGCGCAAGCACTCCATCGGCGCGTGCGCCGGGCTCGAGTGCCCGCACGCGCCGCAGCGGCTGATCGAGGTGCAGATGGACATGGTGCTGGGCGGCCTGGTGCCGCGCGAGCCTGTCGTGGCGCCTCCCCCCCGCAAGGCCAACGGCAAAAAACGATGACGCGGCGCTTTCGCTGGGTGCTGATCGCGCTGGCGCTGCTGCTGTTCGGCGCCGCGCTCGGCCGCGCTTTGCTCGCGCGCAAGGCTGAAGAGGCGCCGGCCTCGCGGCCCCCCGTCGCGCTGGAACTCGGCCCCGCCGACGTGACGGTCGCCCGCCAGCGCGAACTGGTCCGCCAGCTCGACATCACCGGCGAATTGCGCGCCGTCAATTCGGCCGTCGTCAAGGCCAGAGTGGCGGCCGAGGTGCAAGAGCTCGGTGTGCGCGAGGGCGACCCCGTCGAGGCCGGCCAGGTGCTCGGCCGGCTTGACGCGAGCGAATACCGGCTCAGACTGCGCCAAGCCGAGCAGCAGGCCGCCCAGGCCCGCGCCCAGCTCGACATCGCGGAGCGCGCACTGAGCAGCAACCGCAGCCTGGTCGAGCAGGGTTTCATTTCCAGGAACGCGCTCGACACCTCGGTCTCCAACGCCGCCGCAGCGCGTGCAGCGCTGCAGGCCGCGCGCGCAGCGGCCGACCTGAGCCGCAAGGCCGAGTCCGACACCGTCCTGCGCGCACCGATCGCCGGCTTCGTGGCGCAGCGCCTGGTACAGCCGGGCGAGCGCGTGCCGGTGGATGCACGGCTGATCGAGATCGTCGATCTGTCGCGGCTGGAGATCGAGGCGGCGGTCGCTCCCGAGGAAGTGGGCCGCGTGCGCGTCGGCGCGGTGGCCGAGTTGCGGGTCGATGGCATCACCGCGCCGGTGAGGGCTCGCGTGGCGCGCATCAACCCCGCGGCGCAGGCCGGCACGCGCTCGGTGCTGGTCTACCTGGACGTGGAGCTGCAGCCCGGTCTGCGACAGGGCCTGTTCGCCAGCGGACGCATCGCGGTCGAGCGCAAGGCGGCGCTGTCGATTCCCGAGGATGCCGTGCGCATCGACCAGGCGCGGCCGCGGGTGCTCGAAGTGACGGACGGCCTCGTCGTCGTGCGTCTCGTGAACCTGGGCCTGCGCGGCACGGCCACCGACAGCGGTGAGCCGCTGGTGGAAGTGACGGAAGGCATCGACGCAGGTAGCACGCTGCTGCGGGCCAGCGTCGGCGAAGTGCGCGAAGGCACTGCCGTGCGCCTGGGCAGCGGCGCCGATGTGGCCGGCCGCAAGAGCGCAGCACCGGTGGCGCTATCGGCCGCCTCCGAGGCCGGGCGCTGAAGTGAAGCGACCGACTGTTCGCGGCGCGTTGCGGACGTTCAACGCGCGTTGCTGTTGCCTTGCGGATGTTGTGCGGGAGCAAAGCCGCGGGCGGGCGGCGGGCTTCGCTTCAGTGCGGCGGTCGGCCCGTTGGGCCGACTTCGCTGTGCTGCTCGGGCTCGTGGCTGCGTCGCAGAACTCGCTTCGTTCGCTGCGCTCACTGCGCTCAGACAGCTGCGACGAGTCAGATCACGAAGCGCGCTGCGCGCTCAGCCACGAGCCCTGCGCTGCTCGCCGCCGCACAGGCGCTGCGCCCGCCGCCCGCCCGCGGCTTTGCCAAACAGCGCTCGCTCTCTATGGAGAGGGGAATGGAGCAAGGCAGGCTTCGAGCCTGCCTTGCTCCGGCGCTTCGCGGGCTCGATGCCCGCGAAGTGCCTTCTTTCTATTAAGAGGGAGCGCACCTCTTGCAAAGCCGTGGGCGGGTGTGCGGCGGCGCGCCTGTGCGGCGGCGAGCAGCGCAGGGTTTGCGGGCGGCGCGCGCAGCGCGCTTCGTCAACTGACTCGTCGCGCCTGTCTGAGCGCAGCGAACGCAGTGAGCGAAGCGAGTTGCGCGACGGCCCGCAAGCCCGAGCAGCACAGCGCAGTCGGCCCGCAGGGCCGACCGCCGCACCGGCGCGCCGCCGCACGCCCGCCCACGGCTTTGCTCCCCCCGAACACCAGCATGGCCGCCAGAAAAACGTCCGCAACGGGCCGATTCCCAATCCTCTCCCACAAGCGGGAGAGGGAGCCTCTCCGCAATTACCGGAGCAGCGGCCGCTCGATGTGAGCGGAACACGCACCGCCATGTGGTTCACCCGCCTTTCGATCGGCAACCCGGTCATGGCCACGATGGTCATGCTGGCCTTCGTGGTGTTGGGCCTGTTCAGCTACCAACGCCTCGCCGTCGATCAGCTTCCCGACATCGACTTTCCGACCGTGGTGGTGCAGATCGAGTATCCCGGCGCCTCGCCCGAGATCGTCGAGAGCGAGGTCACCAAGAAGATCGAGGAGGCGGTCAACACCGTCGCCGGCATCAACGCGCTGCATTCGCGCTCCTACGAAGGCAGCGCAATCGTCATCGTCGAGTTCAACCTCGACATCGACGGCCGCCAGGCGGCGGAAGACGTGCGCGAGAAGGTCGCGCTGATCCGCCCGCTCCTGCGCGACGAGGTCGAGGAACCCCGCATCGCCCGCTTCGACCCGGCCAGCCAGCCGATCTTCAACGTCGCGGTGCTGTCGGACAACGGCCGCCACAGCACGCAGGAGCTCACCACCTGGGCGACGCAAGTGCTGCAAAAGCGCCTGGAGAACGTACGCGGCGTGGGCGGCGTGTCGGTGATCGGCGGGCGCGAGCGGGAGATCAACGTTTACTTGAAGCCCGCCGCGCTCGAGACCTACGGCATCAGCGTCGCGCAGGTGCTCGCCGCCGTGAAGAGCGAGAACCAGGAGCTGCCGCTCGGTGCCATCCGCTCGCGCGAGCAGGAGCGCGTGGTGCAGATCAACGCGAGGCTGAAGACGCCGCAGGACTTTCGCGACATCGTCGTCGCGCGCCGGGCCGCGCTGCCCGGTGCGGGCGGCGGGGAGGCGGGCGGCGCGCCGATCCGGCTGTGGCAGCTCGCCGACGTGGTCGATGGCCCGCAGGAGCTGGAGACGCTGGCGCTCTACAACGGCCAGCGCACGGTGCTGCTGTCGGTGCAGAAGTCGCAGGGCGAGAACACCATCGCCGTGGTCGACGGCCTGAAGGCCGCGCTGGCAGGTGCTGCGGACGTGACGCCGCCGGGCGTGCGCACGGAGATCAACCGCGACAACTCGCGCTCCATCCGAACCTCGGTGGCCAACGTCAAGCGCACGCTGATCGAAGGTGCGCTGCTCACGATCGGCATCGTCTTCCTGTTCCTCAATTCCTGGCGCTCGACCGTCATCACGGGTCTCACCTTGCCGATCGCGCTGATCGGCAGCTTCGGCGTCATGCACGCCTTCGGCTTCACCATCAACACCATCACCATGATGGCGCTGAGCCTGTGCGTGGGCCTGCTGATCGACGACGCCATCGTCGTGCGCGAGAACATCGTGCGCCACGTGCAGATGGGCAAGGGCGCTCGCCAGGCGGCGCTCGACGGCACGCAGGAGATCGGCCTGGCGGTGCTCGCCACCACGCTGTCGATCGTGGCGGTGTTCCTGCCGATCGGCTTCATGGGCGGCATCGTCGGCAAGTTCTTTCACGAGTTCGGCATCACCATCGTGGCCGCCGTGCTGATCTCGATGTTCGTGAGCTTCACGCTGGACCCGATGCTTTCCAGCGTGTGGCACGACCCGCAGGCCGAGCGGCAGCCGGGGGCGCACCGCGACAAGCCGGTGACCCTTTACGACCGCACGCTGGGCCGTGTCACCGGTCAGTTCGAACTCTTCACCGACTGGCTGGGCGATCGCTACCAGTCGATCCTGCGCTGGTCGCTGGTTCACAAGCTGGCCACGCTCGCCATCGCGCTGGGCACCTTCCTTGCGAGCTTTTTCATCGTGCCGCTGCTCGGCGCCGAGTTCGTGCCCAAGGCCGACTTCTCGGAGACGCAGATCAACTTCCACACCCCCGTCGGTTCCTCGCTCGAGCTGACCGAGCAGCGCGCCCGCCAGGTCGACGCGGTGCTACGCGAACTGCCCGAGGTACAGCACACCGTCACCACCATCAACAGCGGCCAGGCGCTGGGCGCGATCTACGGCTCGGTCTATGTGCGGCTGGTCGATCGGGCGCAGCGCGAACGGGGCGTGGACGAGATCGGCACCGTGCTGCGCGAGCGGCTCGCGAGCATTCCGGGCATCACGGTCACCAACCTCGGGGTCACCGACATGGGTGGGGGCAAGAGCCTGCAGTTCTCGATCCAGGGCGATGATCTGGGCGAGCTGGAACGGCTCTCGCAGCTCATCCTGGCGCGGCTGCGCCACATTCCCGGCCTCGTCGATCTGGACACCACGCTCAAGCCGAACAAGCCCACCGTGGCCATCGAGGTGAAGCGCGACGCTGCGGCCGATGCCGGCCTCAACGTCGATTCGCTGGCCGCCAGCTTGCGGACCTTGGTGGCCGGCACGACGGTCGGCAACTGGCGCGCCCCCGACGGCGAGAACTACGACGTCAACGTGCGCCTCGCGCCCGAGAGCCGCACGCAGCTTGCCGACATTTCCCGGCTGCCGCTCGCAGTGAGCGCGTCATCGGACGGCTCGCCGCGCATCGTGCGGCTCGCGCAGGTGGCCGACGTGCGGCCCTCCACCGGGCCCAACCAGATCAACCGCCGCGACCTCAACCGCGAGATCAACATCGACGCGAACGCCTTCGGTCTCAGCGCGGGTGATGTTTCGGCCGACATCCGCCGCGTGCTCGAGACCACGCCCTTCCCACCCGGCTACCGCTACAGCTTCGGCGGCTCGACCAAGAACATGAACGAGTCCTTCAGCTACGCGATCGGCGCGCTGGGGCTGGCGGTGGTGTTCATCTACATGATCCTGGCCAGCCAGTTCAGGAGCTTCCTGCAGCCGCTGGCGCTGATGAGCTCGCTGCCGCTCACCCTCATCGGCGTGGTGCTGGCGCTGTTGACCTTCGGCTCCACGCTCAACATGTTCAGCATCATCGGCATCGTCATGCTGATGGGACTGGTGACCAAGAACGCGATCCTGCTGATCGACTTCGCCATCCGCTCGCGCAAGGGCTCGCCCGGCGAGACGCCCATGAACCGCGAAGATGCCTTGCTGCATGCCGCCCGCGTGCGCCTGCGTCCGATCCTCATGACGACGCTGGCGATGATCTTCGGCATGCTGCCGCTGGCCCTGGCCATCACCGAAGGCTCGGAGCAGCGCGCCCCGATGGGCCAAGCCGTGATCGGCGGCGTGATCACGTCCTCGCTGCTCACGCTGGTGGTCGTTCCCGTGATCTATTGCTACCTCGACGATCTGGCCGCCTGGGCGCGGCGACGCTGGCGCGGCTCGGCCCGAGGGCCCGAAATAGAATCCATCGCCCCATGAAAACTGCCGAGAACCCTCACCTTGCGCACCCTGCCCCCAAGCCCACTTCGTTCGCTGCGTCCATGAACGTCGAACAAGCCCGCTTCAACATGATCGAGCAGCAGATCCGCCCCTGGGACGTGCTCGATGCGTCGGTGCTGTCGCTGCTGGCGATCGTCAAGCGCGAAGACTTCGTGCTGGAAGAACACCGCGCGCTGGCCTTCATGGACATGGAGCTTCCGCTGCCCGAAGGCCAGCAGATGCTCGCCCCGAAACTCGAAGCGCGGCTGCTGCAGGAGCTCGCCGTGCGCAAGCACGAGCGTGCGCTGGAGATCGGTGCCGGCTCCGGCCACATGGCCGCCCTGTTGGCGCATCAGGCCCGGGAGGTGCTCAGCCTCGAAATCCGCCCGGCGCTCGCGCAACTTGCCGCACACAACCTGGAACGCGCCGGCGTGCGCAACGCCGAGGTGCGCACGGCCGACGGCGCGCTGGGCCTGCACGGCGAGGCACCGTTCGACGTGGTCCTGCTGTCGGGCTCGGTCGCCGCCGTGCCGCAGTCGCTGCTGATGCGGCTGGCGCCAGGCGGCCGGCTCGCCGCCATCGTCGGCCAGCAGCCGATCATGCGGGCGGTGCTCTACACACGCAGCGCGGCGGCGGGCTTTCATTCGGTCGAACTCTTCGACACCGTGGCGCCGCGGCTCGACGGCTTTCCCGAACCCTCGAAGTTCGCTTTTTGAACACGCGCACGGCCGGCGCGCCGCGCGGTGCCACCGCTAAAGATTCAGCAAAGGAAAGCTTCATGTCCCAGTGCCCCGTCGTGTCACGCCGCAAGCCCTTGAGTCGTCGGCCCGCGGCGCCGCGCAGGGGGCTGCTTGCGCTTGCCGCAAGCCTGCTCGTGGCCTGCGGCAGCCTGCAGGCGCAAAGCCTCGCGCAGCTCTACGAAGCGGCACGCGGCTACGACGCCACCTACCTGGCCGCGCGGGCGCAGGCCGACTCGGCTCAGTACAGGTACGAACAGGTCAAGGCACTGAACCGGCCCAGCGTCAATCTCTCGGCCAGCGCCACGCGCAGCGAGACCGACGTGCCCGTGATCGGCCGCAGCTCGGGCAACGACGGCAGCGCGCAGATCTCGGCCCTGCAGCCGCTTTTCAACCGCACCAACGACGCCGTCATCGACCAGGCCGAGCGGGTGTTCGTCGCCTCGATGTCCGAACTGGAGGCCGCGGAACAAGAGCTGATCCTGCGTGTGACCCAGGCCTACTTCGACGTGCTGGCCGCGCAGGACGCGCTGGAAACCACGCGCGCCAACAAGACCGCCATTGCCGAACAGCTTGCCTCCGCCAAGCGCAATTTCGAAGTCGGCACCGCCACCATCACCGACACCCGCGAGGCGCAGGCGCGCTTCGACCTGGCAGTAGCGCAGGAGATCGTGGCCGAGAACACCCTGCGCAACACGCGCATCGCGCTGGACCAGCTGTTCGGCCGCGCCGACATCGAGCCGCGCCCGCTGCAGGTGCCGGTGCAGTTGACGACGCTCGAGCCGCGTCCACTCGAGCAATGGGTGGCCGAGGCCGAGGATTCGCCGGCCGTGCGCCAGGCACGCCTGGCCTACGACGTGGCGCAACTCGAAACGGAGCGCGCGCGCGCCGGCCATCTGCCCACGGTCGACCTGATCGGCGGCGTGAGCAGCAACCGCACCACGGCGCGGCGCACGACCACGCTGGCGGGCACCACCACCCAGGCCCAGATCGGCTTGCAGCTCAACTTGCCGCTCTTCGCCGGCTATTCGATCCAGAACCGCGTCAAGGAAACGCTCGCGCTCGAGGAGAGTTCGCTCAACCAGCTACAGGCAACCCGCCGAAGCGTGGACCAGGCGACTCGACAGGCCTTTTTCGCGGTGCAATCGGGCGAGGCAACCGTGCGCGCACTCGAAGCCGCCGAGGCCTCCAATCAGCTCGCCCTGGAGGCCACGCAACTCGGCTACAAGGTCGGCGTGCGCGTCAACCTCGACGTTCTCAACGCCCAGACCCAGCTCTTCACCACCCGGCGCGACCTGCAGCGCGCGCGCTACGACGCCATCGTCAACAGCTTGCGGCTGCGGCAGGCGGCGGGCGTGCTGGACGAGCAAGACGTGGCGGGCGTGAACCGGCTGCTGATGCCTTGAGCGGCCGGAGGGGGTGAATGCCGGCGTGCTGGAGGATGCACCGAAGGAGGTGCATCGCATTCCGTCCGACGTTGTCGATGCGGAGTGGCGCTGCAAGCCGCCTGAGTTCAATAGTGGTATCGCAATTGCGCGAGGAGCAGCGCATCACCTTCGATCCTGTAAACCATGCGGTGTTCTTCGGTGATGCGCCGTGACCAGAAACCCGACAGCGCGTGCTTCAGCGGCTCGGGTTTTCCGACGCCCGTGAATGGCTCGCGCTGCGTCTCGCGTATCAGCTTGTTGATCCGCTCGACCATCCGTCTGTCCTGCTTTTGCCAGTAGAGGTAGTCGTCCCACGCTTCATCGGCAAAGACGAGCTTCACTCGGCCAATTTCCGCTCGACGCCCTTGCCGGCGTTCAATTGGCCGGCGGCAGCGAGCAGGCGCTTCGCGTTGGTCGGGTTGCGCAAGAGGTACGCCGTCTCTTCGAGGGCCTTGAAGTCTTCGAGAGACAGCATGACGACAGACTGTTCACCGTTTCGAGTGATGATCAGCGTCTCATGGTCGTTGCAGACCCGGTCCATCGTGCTGGCGAGGTTTGCGCGTGCTGCCGAGTAGGTGATCGCGTCCATGTCGTCACTCCGATTTTGTACGTTTTATTGTACAACCGACTCCACCTCGATATAGCGACCCTTCGGCCACTCACATCGAGAAGCGCCCTTCGTCCAGCGCCCGCTTGGCAGTCAGGAACGTCGCCGCGTTCCAGCTCTGCCCCGCCATGCCCATCGGCGCCAGCGTCTGGCCATGGAACCACTCGGTGTAGCGCCAGTCGTCCAGGCTGTTGACGTGGGCCAGCTTGGCAAGTTCGGCGGCCGCCGTTTCGTGTTTGCCCAGCAGCGCCAGCGCCATCGTCCAGAAGCCGCCGATGAAGGGCCAGATGCCGCCGTTGTGGTACTGGTGCGGATGATTCTGCTTGTGGCGGCCCATGTAGGCGCGCCACAGCGGATGCTCCGGCGTGATCGGGTTGGTCACGGCGCGCGCCGGGTAGGGATGGGTCGCCTGCGCGGTCTGCAGCGTCTTGACGATCTCCTGCGCCATCGAATCGCCGGCCAAGCCGTAGAGCACGGCCAGCACGTTGCCGAACACGTCGCCCTCGTCGCCGCAGAAGGATAGGTTCACGAAGCTCAGGTACAGGCCGGGATTACGCTGGCCGCGGCGCGCGTAGTGGCTCATGAGCCGGCCGCGGCGGTACTCGGGCAGGTCGCGGCGAAAGGGGTTGAAGAGCTGGTTGAAGTGGTAGTGCGTCTCTTCCAGAGCCGGCACTTCGTAGAGCAGCTTGACGCGGTACCACAGCGCATTGGTGTAGAGCACGAAACCCGAGCGCGGCATGATGTCGGCCCAGTCGCTGGCCTCGTTCTGCTGCAGCAGGAGGAAGCGCTGGTGCTCCTGGGCGAGCAGCCAGTTGAGAGCCCGGTCGATGTTGGGCTGCCAGCGCGCGGCCATGCCGGGCAGCTTGCCGTTGCGGCGCACGTGGTCCACCGCGATGAGCCACCACAAGGTGGCGTCGATGCAGCCGAGGTACCAGAAATCGGCGTCCTGGCCTTGCGGGTCGACGTACTTCGGAATCTGCCCGTTGCCGGCCTGCATGGCGCCAGCGAATCCAGGCTTGCCACAGCGCCGTGTTCGAACGCGTCGACGCCGCTGCCGGCCATGGCCAGCACGCAGATCGCGGCGTCGCGGCCGAACACGCGGGTGTAGCTGCGCGCCTCGGCGGCGTCGGTCCGGCTGGCCGCGAGGATGCCCTGCGGCGCCAGGTTGCGCTCCAGCAGCAGCAGCGACTGCACGCCACAGCGCTCGACGAGCCCCTCGGTTCGCCCGCTCGCAGCCACGGCCGCTCGAGGGTCCTTGCCATCGGCCGGCGCCAGGTCGGCCACTGCCGGCGGCTGGGTTTCATCAGGGCACTCGAGCATCTTTTTCCTTGCATCGGCGTCGGGCCGGGGCCAGTGTAGGAAACGCGCGCCGTCCTGCGACATCGAGGCGATGCGCTCGCGTGACCCCCGTCACGGCTTCGTGCACGCAGCGAGGCGAGTCACTGCGGCGCAGCGCGGGTCGCTGTAGCTGCGCGCGTCGGCGGGCTTTGCCGTTTCGAGCCGCATCGAGCCCGACGAAAAGGCCCCTTCGACGACGGACCGACGTTTCCTGTGCTGCCGACGAGGGCGCCGCGCCCTGCCCGCCGCGCCTTCGTGCGCAGTTCTAGACTGAACCACATGAGCGGAACGCCTCGGCCATGATCACGCGACGCACTCTCCTGGCCGGTGGCGCGGGAAGCTCGCTGTGCGCAGGCGCGCAGGCCGGCGATGCCTTGACCGCGGAGCGCGAGCGCCTGGTTGCCGAGGTCGAGCGCGACCTGACCGACATCGGCTCGCTGACGGGCCGCCCCACACTCGACCCGCGCGTTCTCGACGCCTTGCGCAAGGTGCCCCGCCACCGCTTCATGCCGGTGTCCGTGGCGCACCGTGCCCATGAGAACCGGGCGCTGCCGATCGGCCATGACCAGACCATCTCGCAGCCCTCGGTCGTCGCGCTCATGACCGACCTGCTCGACACCCGCCCCGGCGATCGCGTGCTCGAGATCGGCACCGGCTCGGGTTACCAGGCCGCCGTGCTGGCTGAACTGGTCGAGCGCGTGTACACGATCGAGATCGTGCGGCCGCTCGGCGAGCGCGCCGCCGTGCTGTTGAAGGCGCTGGGCTACGACAACATCGAAACGCGCATCGGCGACGGCTACCGCGGTTGGCCCGAGGCGGCGCCCTTCGACGCGATCATCGTCACCGCCGCGCCCGAGCAAATGCCGCAGCCGCTGATCGACCAGCTGGCGCGCGGTGGGCAGCTGATTGCCCCGGTCGGCTCGCAGGCAGACGGGCAGGAACTCCTGCTGATGCGCAAGGGAGGCGACGGCCAGACCGTGACCCGCAACGTGCTGGCGGTGCGGTTCGTGCCATTGACGCGCGAGCGGTGAAACGCCCGCTCCGGCCGGCGCGGTGAACTGCGAGCCGAGCCGGCCGGCGCCGGCTCAGCGTTCCAGCCGAGCCCGCACTTCCTCGCCCAGCGCCAGGCAGGCCGTCAGGCCGGGCGACTCGATGCCGAACAGGTTGACGAGGCCGCCGATGCCGTGCTCGCCGGGCCCGTCGATGCGGAAGTCCTGCGCCGGCTCACCCGGCCTTTGCAGCTTGGGCCGCACGCCGGTGTAGGCCGGCTGCAGAGCCCCGGCCGGCAGGGCCGGCCAGTAGCGGCGAATCTCGGTCTCGAAACCCGCGGCGCGCCTTGCGTCGACGCGATAGTCGAGCCCGCCTTCGGCATCGGCCTCGACCCATTCGACATCCGGTCCGAAGCGCACCTGCCCCGCCAGGTCGAGCGTGAGGTGCACGCCCAGGCCGGCGGCTTGCGGCAGCGGATAGATCAGCCGCGAGAACGGCGGCCGGCCGGCCAGGCTGAAGTAGTGGCCCTTGGCGAAGCGCCCGACCGGCCGGCCGGCCGGCGCGAGGCCTTCGATGCGGCCCGCCAGCGCTGGTGCGAACAGCCCGGCCGCATTGACGACGATGCGCGCGGCGATCTCCATGTCGCCCGCCTGCACGACATGCGGCGCACCGGCGACGATGCTGCTTACCGTGGTGCCCAGCGCGACCACGCCGCCGGCGCGCTCAAGATCACCCTGGAGCGAAAGCATCAGCGCGTGGCTGTCGACGATGCCAGTGGAAGGCGACAGCAATGCAGCGACGCACTCCAGCTGCGGCTCGAGCGCCATTGCCTGTGCGCGGTTCAGAGGCTGCAGATCCTGCACGCCGTTGGCACGGCCCTGGCGCTCCAACGCCAACAGCGGCGCGCATTGAGCCTGGGCAGTGGCGACGATCAGCTTGCCGCAGCGCCGATGACCGACGCCGCGCTCGGCGCAGTAGTCGTAGAGCGCATGACGGCCCGCCACGCACAGGCGAGCCTTGAGCGAGCCGCTCGGGTAGTAAAGGCCGGCGTGAATCACCTCGCTGTTGCGCGAGCTGATGCCGGTGCCAATGGCGCGTTCGCGCTCGAGCACCAGTGTCTCCAAACCGCCCCGCGCAAGCGTTCGCGCCACGGCCAGGCCCACCACCCCCGCGCCGACCACGATGACATCCACTTGTTCCATGCGGCGGTATTTTGGGGGCGGCGCAATTGGCACACGGTTTGCTCACTCGGTGTTCCAAGCCCCGGGCAATCAACCGCCCGTCTGTGTCTCCCCCTCCCTCCCTCCGCTTGAGGCGGGTCGGGTCCGGGGCTTTTTTTTCCGGTCCGCCGGAATGCACCGTGCCAGTGGCACCTCGGCGCACGCATACTGAGTTCAACGAATTCAGCGGGACGTTCATGCCGGAAATCGAGCCTCTCGCTGCGTCGATCGTCCGCACGGAAACCCTGGGCGGCTTCACCATGCGCGCCAGCGTTTGCTTCCTCTACGACGTGCAGGTCTGGGAGCCGCACATCACCATCGACCATCCTGACAGCGCCGTGCAGCCGTTCACCGTGCCTTGCGGCCCCGAGTGCTATCGCAAAAGCAGCGACGCCGCGGTGCAGGTCGGCTGGGCGACGGCCCGCCAGTGGCTGGACGGCGGGCGCATTCCCTGGAAACTGCGGACGCACTGAGCTTCGAGCGCAGGCGGCTCGACGCCAAACCTGCCGCGCCCTGTAAGTTTTGCTGCACGGCCTTCGGTTCTCCAGACGGATGCTCTGCCGTCAAAAAACCGATTGACGGCTCCCTGGCGCGAGCGAGGGGCATGCCGCTTGCCGAACCTGTTTCCAGCCGGCGCCCTGCGCTGCGCCAACCAGGAGCCTCAACATGCCTTCGCTCAACCCCGCGACCTCCGCAGCGCGAGAAACCGCAGACGAATCCTCCGACGCACTCGAGCTCCTCAGCGCCGACCACGACCGCGTTCAGCGCCTGTTCGAAAACTACACCGAGCTCGTCACCGCCGAAGCCGACGATGCCGACAAGCAGTACGTGGTCGAGGAGATCTGCCTGCTGCTCACCGTGCACGCCCACATCGAGGACGAGTTCTTCTACCCAGCCGCTCGCCGCGTGCTCGACGACGAAGACGTGATCGACGAGGCGCAGATCGAACACGACAGCGTGCGCGACCTGATCGACGAACTGCTGACGATGAAGCCCTTCGACGAGCTGTTCGACGACCGCGTCCGGCTGCTCGAGGAATCCGTCAGCCAGCACGTCGAAGAAGAAGAAAACGAGATCTTCCCCCGGTTGCGCGAAGCCGGCGTAGACCTCGAGAGCCTCGGCGAGCAGATGTCGGCGCGCCGCGAAGACCTCATGGCCGAACTGGCCAACGGCTCCGGCGATTTGCTGGACGACGATTGAGCGGCGCGGGCAAACGCTCGCTGACCGACAAAGGCCACACGATGACCAAGACCGCCCACCCCGAAACCGACACGAGCGGCGTCGCCGAAAAGCAGCGCCGCATCCAGAGCGAGCAAGACAGCAAGGACGCCGCCAAGTCCAAGGACAAAGGCCAGAAAGGCAAGCAGGCCAAGCCCGCCGTTCAGGCCGGCGCGCGCGAGCAGCCCCGCGAGATGCCGGCGCAGCACCTGGCCAAGCCCGGGCTGGAGGCCGACCTCGAACTCGAGCCGCGCTTCATGGCGCCCGACTACGAAGGCAGCCACAAGCTGCAGGACCGCGTGACGCTGATCACCGGCGGGGATTCCGGCATCGGCCGTGCGGTCGCGGTGCTGTATGCGCGCGAGGGCGCCGACGTGGCCATCGTCTACCTCGACGAACACGAAGACGCACAAAAGACCGCGCGCTGCGTCGAGGCCGAAGGCCGGCGCTGCCTCCTGATCCCCGGCGACGTGAAGGACGCGGGTTTCTGCAGGCAGGCCGTGCAGCAAACCGTGGACGAGTTCGGCCAGCTCGACGTGCTGGTCAACAACGCCGCCTTCCAGGAACACGCCGAATCGCTGGAAGACATTACAGAAGAGCGCTTCGACGAAACGCTGCGCACGAACGTCTACGGCTACTTTCACATGGCCAAGGCCGCGCTGCCACACCTGAAGCAAGGCGCTTCGATCATCAACACCGGCTCGGTGACCGGCCTGGAAGGCAGCGCGCGGCTGCTCGACTACTCGACCACCAAGGGCGCCATCCACGCCTTCACCAAGGCGCTGGCGTCCAACCTGCTGGAAAAGGGAATCCGCGTCAACGCGGTTGCGCCGGGGCCGGTGTGGACGCCGCTGAACCCGGCCGATTCGCCGGCCGAGAAGGTCAAGGACTTCGGCAAGAAGACCGACATGAAGCGCGCGGCGCAGCCCGAAGAACTGTCGCCGGCGTATGTGTTCCTGGCGGCACCGTCCTGCTCGGGCTACATCACCGGCATCGTGCTGCCGGTGACGGGCAGCGTCGGGGCGATCTGAGCGCAACAAGGAATGGCGCTTGCTCATTGCGGGCAACCGGCTTGCGGCCGCGCCGGAAGAACAATGCGTTGCCCACGCCGCGCCTCACCCAAGGACACCACGATGTTGCCTTCACGACTTTTCTGCGCCACTGTCGCCACGCTGCTTTTCGCATCGGGCGCCGCCGCCCAAAAACCAGCCACGGCCGAAGCCATGCTCAAGAGCTCCGACGGCACGCCGGCGGGCACCGTGCGCTTCGCCGACACGCCCAAGGGCCTGGAGATCGGTGTCGAGGCGAAGGGCCTCGAGCCCGGCCAGCACGGCATGCACATCCACCAGAACCCCGACTGCGCGCCGGGTCCGGACAGCGCTACGGGCAAGGTGGTGCCCTTCGGCGCTGCGGGCGGTCACTTCGATCCGATGGACGCGAAGAAACACGGCCGGCCGGGCGACGGAAAGACGTCGCATGCCGGCGACCTGCCGATGCTGAAGGCCGGCTCGGACGGGACGGGCAAGCTGACGCACACAACGCGCGGGCTCAGCGTCACGCCCGGTAAGACCTCGGTCGTCGGGCGCAGCTTCGTGATCCACGAGAAAGCCGACGACTACAAGACCGATCCTTCGGGCAACTCCGGCGGCCGTGTGCTGTGCGGCCTGATCGAGGCGGCCAAGCCGACGGGCGTGGCGGGGCGCTGACAGGGCGGACCCGCGCTGATCCACGAGCTACGCCGCTCTTTGCAGCCGGGCGAAGTACTCCGACTTACCGGTCTTGTAGAGCTGGTACCAAGCCTCCAGCGCCTCGTCTTCGTAGAGGCCCAACTCCACGAAGATCTCGCGCGCAAACTCGAGCGGCGCCATGCCGCCGGCCGTGATGAGGCCGCGCTCGCGCACCGCCGCGTCGTCGCGGTAATGCTCGGCGCCGGCGTAGCCGGTGCCCTTCAGGAAGGCCGCGGCATTGTTGCTCGTATGGGCGCAGGCGTCTAGCCGGCCGGCGCGTGCGAGGCCGGCGGTGGCGCCGCAGATGGCGGCGATCGGCACGCCGGCGTCCAGGAAGGCTTCGGCCTTGTCAATCGCGGGCCGGTGCGCGTTCTCGTCTTCCCAGCCCGGCCCACCGGGCAGGATGAGCAGGCGGCTGTCGGCCGGCTGCAGTTCGCTCAGGGCCAGATCGGGTAGCACGGCCACGCCGCCCATCGAGCGTATTGAGCGCCCTGCCCGTTCGCCGATCGTGCGCACGCGCCAGCGGCCCGGCTCGCGCTGGAACTGCGGGTTGTGGATGGCGGCGATGGCGAAGGCCGGCTCCCAGTCGGCATAGCCGTTGAAGACGTAGAGATGCACGGTGTCGGACATGGCGGCTCGGTGAAGGCGGATGCCTTGATCGGGCATCCCGCGTGCCGTGCCCGTGCAGGACGCGTGCCGCTCGGCTACGCGGGAGTGTCGAGCCGCTGGTAGATCGCGTTCACGACGTCGTCGCCGAGCGAGAAGAAATTCTCCGCGCCGATCTGGTCATACGCGCCGCTGCGGCGCAGCGTCTGCAGCGGTTCGTCCTTCATGTGGAAGAGGTAGAGGCCGCCGCCCAGCGCGCGCCGGCGCCGCGCCTCGTGCACCAGCATGTGTGCGCCGGCGAGGTCGATGAAGTTGATGCCCGAACCCACCAGCAGCAAGTGCCGATGCGCCGGGTTGCGCTCGTCGATCTGCTGCAACGCCTCTTGCAGATGGTTGACCGCCCCGAAGAAGATCGAGCCGTTGATGCGCACCATCTTGAGCCGCGGGCAGTCGGGCAGGCCGGTGGCGGCACTGAAGGCCGGAGGCCACTGGCCCGGAAACGGTTTCACGTCTTCCAGACCCGGCTTGGACGTGCGGTTCAGGTAGAGCATGAGCGACAGCAGCACGCCGATGTAGATCGCGAACTCGAGCTGCAGGGTCAGCGTGGCGATCAGCGTCGCCAGCAGCACGGCCGCTTCCTGGCGGCTGGCCCGCACGATCTCGGCCATGTGGTGAAAGTCGATGAGGCCCCAGGCCACGACGAACAGGATGCCGGCCATCGCCGCGATCGGCAGGTACTTCGCCAGCGGCGCGAGGAAGAGCACGATCAACAACAGGAAGACGGCCGAAAACACCGCCGCGAGCGGCGTGCGTGCGCCCGACGCGTAGTTCAGCCCCGTGCGGTTGAACGAACCGCTCGACGCATAGCCCGAGAAGAAGCTCCCGATCAGGTTGGACAAGCCCTGGCCGATGAATTCCTGATTGCCGTCGATGCGCTGCTCGGCCTTGACCGCGATCGCGCGCGCGATCGAGACCGCTTCGGTCAAGGCCAGCAAAGCCACGGCCACGGCGATCGGTATCAGCTGTTCGAGCGTGCCGGGCGAAAAGTCGGGCATCGAGAACGGTGGCAGGCCCACCGACAGCGCGCCGATGCTGGTGATGCCCGTGCGTGCCTCACCACCGAACACCAGGTTGAGCACCAGCGCCGCCAGGCTGCCCGCGAGCATCGCGGAGATCATGTGCGGCAGGCGCGGCAACCAGCGCTTCGTGGCCACGCTGGCCAGCACGGTGATCACCGCCACGCCGGTGATGAAGGGGTTGATGCGGTCGAGTTGCGTCACCAGTCCCGTCATCACCTCGAGCACCGAGGCGCCGCGGGGAATCGGCAGGCCGAAAAAATTCTTCACCTGGCTGATCGCGATGAGCACCGCCGCGCCGGCCGTGAAGCCGATCACCACCGTGTGCGAAACGAAGTTGACCAGCGTGCCCAGCCTGAGCACGCCGAGCGCGAGCTGGATCACGCCGACCAGGAAGGTGAGCGTGAGCACCAGCCGCACGTATTCGGCGCTGCCCGCCGCCGCGAGCGGACTGATCGTGGCGAAGATGACGATGGAAATCGCGGTCGTCGGCCCCGACACCAGGTGCCACGACGAGCCCCACAGCGCCGCCACGATGGCCGGCACCATGGCCGCGTACAGGCCGTACTCCGGCGGCATGCCGGCGATGGTGGCGAAGGCCACGCCCTGCGGCACGAGCACGATGCCGCCGGTGAGGCCGGCGATGAGATCGAAGCGCAGCGTGCGCCGGTCGACCCGCGACGACCAGCGCAAAAAGGGCAGCAGCCGGATCAGCCAGGGCGCACCGGCAATGGTTTTCACGGCGCCAGTATGCCGCCGGCCCCACCCGGCGGTGCCCGCAGGACAGGCCTCACGACGGCTCGGTGGCAGACGCCAGATCGATCAACTTCAGACGCTGCACCTTGCCCGACGGGCCGCGCGGCAGATCGCTCACGAAGCGGAAGAGCTTCGGCGTCTTGTAGCGGCCCAGATGTTCGACACAGAAAACACGCAGCTCTTCTTCACTGCAGCGCTCGCCCTCGCGCAGGATCACGCAGGCCATGATCTCCTGGCCGTAGTGCCGGTCGGGAATACCCACCGAAGCGGCATCCAGCACGGCCGGGTGGCGCAGCAGCGCCTCGTCGATCTCGCGCGGCGCGATGTTCTCCCCGCCCTTGATGATCAGCTCCTTGATGCGCCCGGTGACGAAGAAGAAACCATCAGCGTCGCGCCGTCCGAGGTCACCCGAGCGCAGCCAGCCCTCGGCAAAGAAAGCCCCGGCCGTGGCCTCGGGGTTCTTGTAGTACCCGGACATCACTTGCGGGCCGCGCATGACGAGCTCGCCGGTCTCGCCGTCGGGCAGTTCCTTGCCGCTCTCATCGACGATGCGCGCCTCGCAGCCCGAGGCGCGGCCCACCGAGCCGATTTTGCGCAGTGTCTGATCGATGGGGTTGCTGAAGGCGGGGGCGACGGTTTCGGTGAAACCCATCGTCTCGACGATGCCGATGCCGAACTTGTCCTCGAAGGCGCGGTGGTGCTCCGGCGGCAGCGCAGCCGAGGCCGAGCGGCAAAAGCGCACCGCCGCCAGTTCGCTGCGTGCGAGCGGCGTATCGGCCGGCGTGCCCTCGAGCAGATAGGAAATCATGGTCGGCACCACGTTGATCCACGTGCAGCGATGCGCCGCCACCATGGGCCAGAAGCCCGCGGTGGAAAACTTCGCCGGCATGACCAATGCACCCGCATGCGCGATCGGCGCCAGCAGGGTCACGGCGAACGCGTTGATGTGATAGAGCGGCAGCACGGCCGCGACCCGATCATCACGCTGCAGAAGGTGCTCGGCGCTGATCGCACGCGCATTGGCGCACAGGTTCGATTGCGTGAGCATCACGCCCTTGGGCTTGCCCGTGGTGCCCGAGGTGTACATGAGCAGCGCCATCGCCGAGGCAAGCGCCGTCGGCGCGGACTGCGCCGAATCGACCTCGCTCTCGCCTTCGATGGCCTCGGCGTCCGGATCGACGGCGATCAACTGCACCTTGCGGTCCATCCGCCTCAGCAGCGCCTGCACACGCTCCATCCAGTCGGGCGCGACGACGATCAGCTTGCAGTCGGAATGCTCCAGCACATAGAGCATCTGCTCGGGCTGCGACAGCAGGTTCACCGGGTTCACGCACCATCCGCCGTACATCGCGCCGAGCAGCACGCGCACCGTCTGCCGGCCGTTGGGCATGACCACCGAGACGGTGTCGCCGCTTGCCAGACCGGCCCGCGCCAGCAGCGCCGAGATGCGCCGGCAAGAGCGCTGCAGTTCGCCGTAGTTCATCTCTCGGCCGCTCTCGGCGCCGATGAAGTAAGGCAGTTCCGCCGCGTCGGCGGCACGCGCGTCGATCAGCGCGGCGATGGTTTCGGGAGTTTGCATTTCAGTGGGTCCACCGTGCTTAGCGCGAGGCTTGGTGCATGAAGTGTTGACAAGGCTCGAGGGCTTGGGATTGGCGCTTCGCAGACGTTCTTTTGACTGTCAGGCGTTTGGTCGGCTGGAGCGAAGCCGTGGGCAGGTGTCCGGCGGCGCGCCTGTGCGGCGGCGAGCAGCGCAGGGCTCGTGGCCGGCGCGCGCCAGCGCGCTTCGTCAACTGACTCGTCGCGCTGTCTGAGCGCAGCGAACGTAGTGAGCGTAGCGAGTTCCGCGACGCAGCCACGAGCCCGAGCAGCGCAGCGCAGTCGGTCCGCAGGGCCGACCGCCGCACTGAAACGAAGCCCGCCGCCCGCCCGCGGCTTTGCTTCCCCCCAACACCCGAAAGGCCATAGCAACACAAGCCAACGTCAAGCATCGGCCCGACCCGAAATCCATCCAAACCGAACTCAGAAACATTCATCTCAACGGCCGTACTTCTCGAAAAACTTCCCCAGCACCTCATCGTCCGTCGGCACGACCTCCGCAATCGGCCGCGCAATGCGTGTGGTGTTGAGGTAGTGCCGGTAATTCATGTTGTCGGAAAAGTTGTTGCCTCCCCAGGTGCCGCAGCCCATCGAGAGCGAAAACGGCAGGCCGTTGTCGAAGCTGCCGCCGGTGGCGATGCAGTGCGCCTGATTGACGATGACCCGCGCGACGGCCAGGTTCAGCCCGAGATCGAGCGCGCGCTCGTCCCGCGTGCTGTGCAACGACACCGAATGGCCGGCGCCCTGGTGGGCGTAGATGCGCTCGACGATCTGCTTGGCGTCGTCGAAGTCGCGGGCGCGGTACACCGCCAGCACGGGAGATAGCTTCTCGCCGGAATAGGGATGCGCGGGGCCGATCCCGGCCTCTTCGACCATGAGCACGCTCGGCTCGCCCAGGTAGTCGAGACCGGCGCCGCGAGCGATGGCCTGCGCCGACTGCCCGATGGCGCGCGAAGACAACTTGCCGTCCGGCCACATCAGCTTTTGCACCGCGGCCTTCTGGTCGGCATCGAGCAGCACCGCGCCGCAGGCGGCCAGCGCAGCGAGCATGCGGTCGTACACCGCATCGACCAGCACCACGCTGTTTTCCGACGAGCAACTGGTGGCGTTGTCGAAGGTCTTGGAGCGCACGATCTTCTCGGCCGCGGCGTCGCAATCGGCTGTTTCGTCGACGATGGAAGCGACGTTGCCGGCGCCCACGCCGAAGGCTGGCGTGCCGCTCGCGTAGGCGTTTCTCACGTTGCTCTGCGAGCCCGTGACGACGACCAGATCGCACTGCTGCATGAGCGCCTGGGTCGAGGCCTTGGAGATCGGCGCCGGCAGCATCTGCACCAGGTCGCGAGGCGCGCCGATGCGGTCGAACTCCGCGTGGATGTATTCGAGCAGCAGCGCGCAGGCCGTCACCCCCTTGGGACTCGGCGCGACGATCACCGCATTGCGGCCCTTGAGCGCGTTGATGATCTTGTTGGCCGGTGTCGCGGCCGGGTTGGTCGAGGGGGTGATGGCCGCCACCACGCCGACCGGGCGGGCGATTTCCACCAGCCCCTTGGCGCGGTCTTCGGAGATCACACCGACGCTGGGCGCGTCCTTCAGATCGCGCAACAGGCCGAGCGTCTTGCGGTAGTTCTTGCGGATCTTGTCGTCGACGTTGCCGATGCCGGTGTCCGCAACGGCCAGCTCGGCCAGCGCGCGGTTGCGCGTCGGCTCCATGATGGCCCAGCCGGCGGCGGCAACGAGCTCGTCGGTGCGGGCCTGGTCGTAGCCGTTTGCAACCTGTTGGGCGGCGTGGGCGCGGGCGACGAGCGCGGCCACGGGATCGGCCGCGTTGTCGGGTGAGGCGGAGCGGGCGGTGTATGAGACGGTGGCCATGGGTGGCTTTCGATCGAAAAGGTGATGAAGAAAAAACTCAGGGGCGCGCCGGCTTCGACTCTTGCGGCTTCGGCGGCGGGCGCCAGCGATGCAGGGCCGAGCGCAAGACCGGATAGGCCAGCCCGAAGAAGGACAAGGCCATGATCACGGCGCTGATCGGGCGGGTGAAGAACACCGTCCAGTCGTTGTCGTAGCTCACCATCGTCGTCATGAAGTTGCTCTCGGCCAGCGGACCGAGGATGCTGCCGAGCACGAGCGGCGCGATCGGGAACTTGAACCGCTCGAAGAGAAAGCCGACGACGCCGAAGGCCGAGATGACGTACAGGTCCGTCAGGCTGTTGCGCGCCGCGAAGGCGCCGACAAAGCAGAACAGCACCACGAAGGCCGAGACGATGGCCTCCGGCGCGTCGAGCACCTTGCACAGCGGCTTGATCGCGAAATAGCCGAGCACGCACATGCCGATGAGCGCCACGAACACCGAGGCGAACACGGTGTAGACCAGGTCCGGGCTGTTCACGAACACCTGCGGGCCGGGTTGAATGCCGTGCAGCAGGAAGGCCGCAAGGATGATCGCCGTCGCGCCGCTGCCCGGGATGCCCATGGCCAGTAGCGGCACCAGCGCGCCGCCCACCGAGGCGGTGGCGGCCGACTTCGCCACGACGATGCCTTCTGGCACACCGGTGCCCAGCGCCTTGCCGTTCTTGCCGTACTGGCTCTCGATGCCGTATGCCACGAAGGCCGACACCGTGGCGCCGGCGCCCGGCACGATGCCCACGATGATGCCGGTGAGCGTGCCGCGCAGCAGCGTGTACTTCATGCGCAGCGTTTCCTTGAGGCTCGGCAATGCCGTCTTGAAGCGCGAGGGGTCGCCCGCATCGGCCGCAGCCTCGCTCTTGAAGCCGGTGTTCAGCCGCGTCATCACCTCGCCGATGCCATAGGCCCCCACCATCACGAGCAGGAACTCGATGCCATCGAGCAGGAAAGGCTGGTTGAAGGAGAAGCGCTCTGCGCCGTAGATCGATTCAACGCCCACGGTCGCGAGAAACAGGCCCAGGCACAGGCTGATCAGCGAATTGACCACCGAGCCGCCCGACAGCGCCACCACGCTCGCCAGCCCGAAGAACACGACGGCGAAGAACTCGGGCGAGGAAAACTTGAGCGCGATGAGCGCCACCGGCTTGGCCAGCGCCACCATGATCACGGCCGAGACCAGCCCGCCGATCAGCGCGGACGAGAGCGACCAGCCGAGCGCCTTGGCCGCTTCGCCGCGGCGCGTCATGGCGTAGCCGTCCCACAACAGCGGCACGTCCATCGGCTCGCCCGGAATGCGGAACAGGATCGCCGTCATCGCCCCCGCGTAGGTGCCGGAAACGTACATCGCCGTGAGCAAAATCAGCGCCGGCGCCACGCCCATCTTGTAGGTGAACGGCAAAGCCAGCACCACGCCCATGACCAGCGTGAGCCCGGGCAGCACGGCGACCAGCATGCCGAGCACCAGGCCGATCACCATGACCAGCAGGTTGAACGGCGTGAAGATCGTGGCCAGGCCGCCGAGAAGGTTGATCAGGACGTCCATGTTTTCCTACTTCACGCCGATGAGGGCGAGCAGCGCCGTCGAGAGGCTGAGGAACGGCCCTTCGCCCAGCGGCAGTGAGATGTAGGCCACCCGCATGAAGACGACGACCAGGACGAAGGCGCCGATACCGCTGATCGCCAGTGCGGCGAGCGGCCGCCGGTAGCCGCCGAGCCACATGAAAGCGGCCAGGAACAGCGCCGTGGTCACGAAGAAGCCGAGCCAAGGCACCACGACGACGTAACCGACGATCAGCGCCGTGCCGGCCCACAGCAATCGCGGGTACTCGGGCTCGGGCACCGGCGCGCTGGCCATGGTGGGATCGACGGCCTCGGCCGGGTTGCGCTCGAGCTCGCCGGTCAGCCCGGTGGCATCGACGCTGTTGTGCACCACCAGCCGCTTGACGATTTCGTACAGGCAGAGCAGGCCCATGAAGCCGATGACCAGCTTGGGCCAGAAATCGGGGCCGATGCGCCCCCCGGTGCCGCTGGTGTCGATCTGCGTCGCCGCCCAATACAAGGCGACCGAGACGAGCAACATCACGGAATGCGGCAGCACGAGTCGCAAGCGTTCAGGCATGGGGGCTTCTTTCGGATGAGTGCCGGGCGCCCCAGGGGCCACCGGGCTGTGCGACCGGGTAGCGGGCGCTCAGTGCAGCCCGCCGCCCATGGGTCGCTCAGGACTTCTTCTGCAGGTTTGACTCGATGAGCTTGAGCTCGTTGGCGAAGAACGCGTCGGTCTTCGCGGCCGGCACGAAGCTGTCGGCGAAGGCCAGTTCGTCTTCCAGGTAGTTCTTGAAGTCGTCGCTGCGCACGGCCTTCTCGACCGCCGCGGCCATCACCGCCACCTGCTTCGGATCGGTGCCCGCGCGCATGACGATCGAGCGGAACTGGCTGATCATGATCGGAAATCCGTGGTCCTTGGCCAGCGCCACCTTCTCGTGGCCGCGCTGCGGCTGATCGGAGAAGAACACGAGCGGGCGCATCTGGTTGCTCTCGAGGAAGGAGCGCAGATCGCCGGCCTGCTCGACCACCACGTCGGCATGGCCGCCGAGGATGGAGGCATAGCGCTCGCCCGGCTTGGCGAAGGGCACGAGGCGGAACTTGGAGCCTTTCTGATTCATCTGCATGACCTGGATCTCGTCCGGGCTGCCGAAACCGGTGATGCCCACCTTGAGCTCGTTCTTCCTGGAATCGGCGAGCAGATCGTCGAAGGTTTTCCACTTGGCGTCGTTCTTGACGAACAGGCCCGTCGGCTGGCGAATGATCACCCCCAGCGGCACGATGTCGTCGAGTTTCCAGCGCCCGCCGCCACCGGCCAGCGTGCCCATCGTGTCGCCGATGAACGTGGCCATGGAGTAGCCGTCGGGCGGCGAATTGAGCAGCTTGCTCATGCCGGTGTTTCCGGTCGCGCCGGGCACGTTGATGATGGGGAACGACGTGCCCAGATCCTCTTCGAGCAGCCGGGCGATGCGCCGCGAGACCTGGTCGGCGCCACCGCCGGCACCCCACGGCACGATGAACTCGATCGGCCTCGAGGGGTACTTGTCCTGCGCCCAGGCCATGCCCGGCAGCGCGGCCGCACCGGCCATGGAAGCACCCGCCAACAGCAGCGAGCGGCGAGAGTTTGCGTGAGAGGTCAGGCGGTCTCGGCTCATGTGTGTCTCCTTCGTCTTGTGGACGGTTGGCGGTTTCGGTGCTTCAATGCAACCCAGCGAGAATGCACAAGATAGTGCAGATCGCGGTGCAATAGAATATCGTTTTCCGATAAATCAAATGCATTGGATCGGGGATAACCATGGAGAGCAATCTCAGCAACTCGGCGGCGGTGCGGTCGTTTCGGGTGCTCGACGTCGTCGCCCAGCACGAGAACGGCTGCAGCCTGATGGAGATCGCCGAGGCGGTCGAGCTGCCCAAGCAGACCGTGCACCGGCTCGTCGCACAGCTTGAGGTGGCCGGCCTGCTGATCCGCGAGCCGCGCAGCCGCCGGCTGCAAATGGCCAGCCGCCTCGAGCGCTTCGCCATCGCCACGCTCATGAACGGGCCGGCACGCCGCGAGCGCCACGCCATCCTGAGCACCCTTGTGCACAGCACCGGCGAGACCTGCAACCTCACGGCGCTCGCCGGCACCGACATCGTCTATCTCGATCGTGTGGAAACCGAGTGGCCGCTGCGCATGATGCTGACGGCCGGCTCGCACGTGCCGCTGCACGCCACTTCGAGCGGCAAGCTGCTCGCCAGCCTGCTGCCCAAGCCGCAGCGCGACCGCCTGCTCGCCAACATGTGGCTGCGCGGCTTCACGCAGAACACCATCGTCGATCGCGACGCGCTGGAGCGCGAGCTGATCGAGACGCGCAAGCGGCGCATCGGCATCAACCGCGCCGAGCACCTGCGCGGCATGTGCGGCGTGTCGGTGCCGGTCATGATCGACCGGCAGCGCGCATGTGCGGCCGTGGCCATCCAGGCGCCGGAGGGCCGCATGACGCTCGACGAGCTGATGGGCCACGTGCCGCGCCTGCGCGAGGCGGCCGAGGCGATCGGGGCGACGTTCGGGTTGTAGCTTCCTCCCCGCCGCAGCGCCGCCGCACTATCCGATCGGAACCCGTACGACCTAAGGGGCGCTTACCCACGAGGGGATCGGACGACGCGTCTGCGGATGACGCGCCAGTTCTTGTTCCAGCGCCGCGGCGATAGCAAGGACCTTCGCGTCCGACCCCACCGGACCCACAACCTGGATTCCGAATGGCATGCCCATGTGATCGAGACCGCAGGGCAGGCTCACGATGCTGGGCAGCGCGAGCGACAGCAGATACGTGATCGCGTACCAGCTCATGTACGTCGGCAGCTTCACCCCATTGATCGAATCCGGGTACAACTTCGCATGTGCGAACGGCGAGATTGCCGCCGTGGGGCAGATCAGCACGTCGATCTCTTCGAACATGCGGTTGAAGCGCTGGTAGATCAACGCTTGCTCCAACTGCGCGCGGGCCACATCGGCGATGGAGAACCTCAAACCCCGTTCGACGTTGTCGACCACGTTAGACCCCAGCAGCTCACGATGATTCTCCAGGTGCTCGCTATGGTTCGTTACGAAGTTGAGGCCGCGGATCACCTCGAAAATCTCCATCGCATTGCCCAGCGCGGGATCGCGCGTCTCGGCGGACCGAAAGGCGCTGCGCAACAGGGCGCTTCTCGCATCGAAGACCCCAGCGATGTCGCGGTCCATCGGGGCGCATCCCAGATCGACCGAGAACGCCGCCTTGAGCGTAGACAGGTCTGCGGGCTCGAGTTGCGCGGGGATGCTCTGGTGATCGTCAGAGGAGAACGGATCCAGCTTGTCCGTGCCGATCTCGGCCTTAAGCAACATATGTGCATCGGCGACCGTGCGTGCCATCGGGCCCAGGACAGACATCGGCGAGAAGAGCGCCGTTCGCGCCGGGTAGGGAACCAAGCCGGGCGACGGGCGAAAGCCGACCACACCGCAAAACGCCGCGGGGGTGCGCAGGGAACCACCATAGTCCGAACCTGTGGCGAGGGGCACCATCCCCGACGCCAGGGCGACGGCCGATCCGCCGGACGAGCCGCCGCAGGTTTTCTCGCTGTCGAACGGATTGCCTGTCGCACCGTAAACGCGGTTCGTGGTGTTCGAGCCCGCACCGAATTCGGGCGTGTTTGTCTTGCCCATCACGATGCCGCCCGCCGAGCGGATACGGCGGACATGAACGTCATCCTCGTCAGGAACGAAATCCTTGTAGATGAGCGAACCCCAGGTCGTGGTGAGACCCGCAGTGGCGTCCAGATCTTTGACGCCGACCGGCAGGCCATGCAGCAGACCGAGCGGGCCGCCCTTGACGACGGCGTCCTGGGCGACTTGCGCCTGTCTTCGCGCCCGCTCGAGGTCGAGCGCCACGAACGCATTGAGCCGCGTGTCTTGCTCGGCAATTCGTCTCGCACAACTTTCGAGCAGTTCAACCGGCGATAGCGCCTTGATGCCGATCAACCGACGGGCCTGCGCGGCGGACAAGTCACAGGGTTGCGACATGGTGGTGCTCTTCTTCTGCTCGTGCGGTGAGGTTCACCTGCCCTCCAACGCGAAGGTCTTGACCAGTTCCTCGTCAAGCTGGTCGAGAAGGTCCTGCTCGATCTCCCGCAGCTCCGCAGAGCTTGCCTGGCGAGGATGAGGGGCGTTGATCCGGATGGAGGCCTTGATCTTCCCGGGACTGGCCGTCATGACGAGTATCCGGTCGGCCAGGAAGATCGCCTCGGGCACCGAGTGGGTGATGAAGACGATCGTCCTTCGATGGGCTTGGCAGATCTGCAGCAGTTGTCGCTGAAGGTGCCGACGCGTCAAGGCATCGAGTGCGCCGAAAGGCTCGTCCATCAGGATAACCGAGGGCTCGGTCGCGAAGGCGCGCGCGATCGCAACGCGCTGCTTCATTCCCCCGGACAGTTCATTGACCTGCTTGCCCGCGAAGTCGGCCAGCCCGACCGAGCGCAAGTACTCCAGCGCGATCACGCGCCGCTCCGCGCGCGAGACACCCTTGCGCTCGAGACCGAACTCGACGTTCTCGATCACGTTGAGCCAAGGAAACAAGGCATAGCTCTGGAACACCATGCCACGGTCGATGTCAGGCGCGGTAATGCGGCTTTCGCCGACCACGGCTTCGCCGCTTGTCGGCTGACTGAAACCCGCCAGGATGTTGAGCAACGTGCTCTTTCCGCATCCGGAAGGACCGACGATCACCACGAATTCACCGGCCTCGATCTCCAGATTGACAGGCTCGAGAGCCACGACGGATGTACCGGACGCGCTCTGGTACGTTTTGGAGACGTTGCGAATCGAAATCGGCTTGCCTGTGCTGTCCGTCATTTCAGTCTCCGTGCGCAAAACGGCGGTGCAGCGCTCGAAAGCCCATGTCGAATGCCACACCCAGCAGGCCGATGGTCATCATGCCGACCAGAACCTGGTCCGCACGCAAGACTTCCATTCCATTGGCGATGAGGTAGCCCAAGCCGGAGCGCGCCGCCACCAGTTCGGCTGCGATGATGGAAGCCCAGCCGGTTCCGAATGCAATGCGCATGCCGACAATGATTGCCGGGAGAGACGCCGGGAGAATGATCTTGCGGAAAAGCGAGCTGGAATCCTTGCAGCCAAGCACCTGCCCGGCGTGCACGAGAACGGGATCGATCTGTTTCACACCGGCAATGGTGGCTATGAGCATAGGGAACACCGCACCGATGAACACGACAAAAATTTTGCCGGTTTCGTTGATGCCGAACCACAGGATCGCCAAGGGAATCCACGCCAGCGGAGAGATCGGCCTGAACAGCTCGACCACCGGATCGACGATACGTTCGAGCCGGCGCGAGCGGCCCATGGCGAGCCCCATCGGAATCGCGATCAAGCCTGCAATGCACCACGCCGCGACCACGCGGAACAGACTGATGCCGATATGCTGGAGCAGTTCGCCGCTGACAAGGAGCGTGAAAAACGTCTGTACCGCGAGCAAAGGCGGAGGCAGCAGGGAAACATGCGGCTCGAAGACCAGGACGACGGCCTGCCAAACCGCGAATACGCCCAAGAGGGCATAAAGCAGCGGCAGCCCGCCCCTCCACGCCGCCAGCAGACCTCGGCGCCGACCCTCAGTACCTCGCTCCTCGCGCGTCGGGCTGCTCGCAGCCGCGGCGTCGCTCATCGAATGACCTCGAGGGCCTTCTGGGCAAAACGAGGCTCCACATTCGGGTAGTCCTTCTCCTCGAGAATCTTGCCTTCCTTCATGAACTTGACGTAGGCATCAAGCGTCGCCTTCTCAGGCACCATATTTCGGTTGAAGACCGAGATTCCATTGGCGAGGGAAAAGGTGATCACCTTTTCGTCAAAGCCGATTTGCTTGGACCAAAGTTGCGTTGCGCCTTTCGGATCCTTGATGATGAAGTCGATGGCCCGAGCATTGGCCGTGACGAGATCTTGCACGACCTCCGGACGCTTCGCGAGGAAGTCGTTATGGACGTATTCGCCGTTGCCGACATAGTGACCTTGCATGATGGGCATGATCTCCTCGGCTTTCAACAGAACGCGGGAGTGACCGACTGCGAGCGCATTGGACACATGCGGATCCCAGGTGATACCGGCGTCCACGCTCTTGTTCAACAAGAGAGTCGGCACTTGCGCGCCGTCCGTCTTGAACAGCACGACATCGCTCTCCGTCATACCGGCGTCCGCCAGCGCCTTGAGCAGCAAGGGGTACTGCTGCGAGCCTTCTCCGGGAAAGGCGATCCTCTTGCCCTTCAACTCCGCAACGTTTTTGACCGGCGAATCTGTGGGGACGATCAGCGCTGTCTGCTCCAGCACCGTTATTGCGACGAGCGTTGCGGGAAGCCGTGCTGCGGCAATGACAGCCGGTCCCATGCCGGCCGATGAGATCTGCAACTCACCTGCCGCCATCGCCTGGTTCTGTGGGGCTCCGTACTTGAATGAGCGAAAGACAATCTTGACGTTGTGCTTCTTCTCGATGGGCTCCAGCAAACCGAGAGCCCTCGCGATGTAAATGGGTTGCATCGCTGGCTGCACACCATAGTTGACCGTTTCCTGAGCCTTGACCAAAGGCACGATGGCCAGCAGCATGAGGGCGGCAAACCTGAGCGTTGTCCTGCGTATATGAAAGCGCATGGTTCTCTCCAGAAATGGCTGTGGCTGGTCTCTTGGCGAACGAAGGTGTCGTTCACCTCATGCATAAGATAGTTGTTATCGCGGTGCGGCGGGGTCCCTTTTTTCGGTATATGAGATGCAAGGGGATCGGGGATAACCATGGAGAGGCATGACAGCAGTTCCGCAGGCTTGCGCGTAGCTGCACAGACAGAAGGCAAGCGCTCTTACCGCTGCCCCAGCACGCTCTCGTAGCGCCGCGCTCCCGTGCGCACATAGCGCAGCCGCGTGTCGGCGGCCTCGCCCCCGTAGCTGTAGCCCGTGCGCACGATGCGCAGAAGCGGGTGGCCGGCGGTCACGCCGAGCAGCGCCGCCACGTCGGCCGGTGCGGCCACCGCTTCGAGGTGCTCGACGATGCGCACCACCGTAATGCCGAAGCGCTGCTGCATCAAGCCGTACAAGGTCGTGTCGCGCTCGGAGAGTTCGTTGGCCGTGAGGCCCGCGAAGCGCGCGGCCGGCAGGCGGATGTCGTCGTACACGGTGGGCTTGCCGTCCAGGGCCAGCAGATTGCGCAGGCGCAGCACCGCGCTGCCCGTCGCCACGCCTAGGCGCTCGGCGGTGACCAGGGCAGCCAGTACACCAGCGAGCACTTCCAGCAGTTGCTCAAGGAACAAGGCATCACCTGCTCCATGAGCCGCGCCGGTGAGGTCTGGGACAACTCGGCAATGGAGAGCTTCTTCAGAAAGCCTGAAGACCGAGCGCACGGCCCGCAAAGTCTATCGGTCACGCGAGCAGGCCGGTCGGACGTGTTCGACTACATCGAGCGGTTCTACAACCCGACACGCCGGCACTCGACGCTCGGATACGTCAGCCCGATAGAGTTCGAGAAAGCTCAAAATGGACTGTCCCCGGCAAGCTAGACAAAGCCTGTCCTCACGCCGCTGCGAGTTCAAACGCCTCGGGACTGAGGCCGCCGAGATGGCTGTGGCGGCGCGTTCGGTTGTAGAAGACCTCGATGTAGTCGAAGACTTCGGCCCGGGCCACCTCCCGGGTCTTGTAGATCCGTTTGCGGATGCGTTCTTTCTTCAGGCTGCTGAAGAACGACTCCACGACCGCATTGTCCCAACAGTTGCCGCGCCGGCTCATGCTGGGCAGCAGGTTGTGCTCGCGGCAGAAGCGCTTGAAGTCGTCGCTGCCGAACTGGGTGAATTCAACCCGTCGTCGCAACACGTCCTGATTGGAGGTGTTGATGGGAGCGAAGAAGCTGAAGGCGGATCGATCGCTGCGCGAGAAGCTGCGCTCGCCAGGGCGACCGCCAGTGCTGCATCGAGCAGAGCGAGGGCCGTTCTGGAAGGCGATCGCGCAGGGGTACTCGAGCGAGGACGCAGCTGGCATTGCTGGCGTGTCGCAGGCCGTCGGCAACAGATGGTTCCGACAATGCGGCGGTATGCCTCCATCGAATCTTGCACCGTCCGCGCCGGAGCCAACAGGCCGCTACCTATCCTTCGCAGAGCGTGAGCGGATTGCGCTGGCGCTCGCTCGTGGAGAGGGCGTTCGGGCAATCGCACGACAACTGGGACGAGCTGCATCGACGATCTCTCGTGAGCTGCGGCGCAACGCGGCCACGCGCAGCGGCGGCCTCGAGTACCGGGCCCACACGGCGCAGTGGCATGCCGACCGCGCCGCAAGGCGACCCAAGCCTGCCAAACTCGTGACGAACCCGTTGTTGCGCTCGTACGTGCAGGATCGACTGGCCGGCAACATCGCGACTCCGGGCGGGCGAAGTATTGCTGGGCCGCAGGTGCAGTGGAAGGGGCGCCGACATGGACGCAGACAAGCCCGCCGCTGGTCACGGGCGTGGAGCCCTGAACAGATCGCACATCGCCTGCTGACTGACTTCCCCGACGACACTTCGATGCGCATCAGCCATGAGGCGATTTACCAGGCGCTGTACGTGCAAGGCCGCGGGGCCCTTCGCCGCGAGTTGACTGCCTGCCTGCGCACCGGCAGAGCGCTGCGCGTGCCCCGGGAGCGCGCGCGCAGTCGCGGCAAGTCCTTCGTGACGCCGGAGATCCTCATCAGCGAGCGGCCAGCCTGCGTCGAGGATCGCGCCGTGCCCGGCCACTGGGAAGGCGACCTCATCCTTGGGTTGGTGAGCTCGGCGATCGGCACCTTGGTCGAGAGAACGACGCGCTTTGCGATGCTGCTGCACCTTCCGCCCCAACCTGGCCACCGCCAGCAGCCGCGCGACAAGCGCGGTCCTGCGTTGGCCGGACATGGCGCCGAGGCCGTGCGTGACGCAATCACCCGAGCGATGGCCTCGTTGCCCGAGCAGCTTCGACGGTCACTGACCTGGGATCAGGGCTCCGAGATGAGCCAGCACGCGCTGCTCTCGATCGACACAGGTTTGAAGGTCTACTTCTGCGACCCGCAGAGCCCGTGGCAGCGAGGCACCAACGAGAACACCAACGGGCTGCTGCGGCAGTACTTCCCGAAGGGAACAGACCTCAGTGCACACCGCGCCAGCGACCTGAATGCGGTAGCCCTTGCGTTGAACACTCGACCACGCAAGACACTCGGCTGGCACACGCCGGCGGAAGCATTCAATGAACTGCTACGCTCGGCCGAGCAAAGCAGTGTTGCGACGACCCGTTGAACCTGGGCTGGCTGCCTTGGTCAGAGTGCACGATGACTTGACCTGCAGGCTTGCGCCGCCATACCGCCATCAACAGGGCATCGAGCGCCAGCTCGCGGCTTAGCGATGGCTTCATGGACCAGCCCACGACCTTGCGCGCGTACAGATCGACCACCACCGCGAGGTACAGCCAGCCCTGCCAAGTGCGGATGTAGGTGATGTCGGTCACCCAGACCTTGTTGGGTGCATCCACCGTGAACTGGCGCTGCAAGTGGTTGGGCGCGATGATCGACGGCCGTCCCGCGATGGCCCGGGGCGCTTTGTAGCCCCGCACGGCCTTGATCTTGTGGATGCGCATGATGCGCTCGACACGATGCAGGCCGCACGTCTCGCCCGTCTCGCGCAGGTCGCCGAAGACACGCCTTGCCCCGTACACGCCGTGACTGGCGGCGTAGGAGTGACGAATCATCTCGAGCAACCGCTGGTCCTCTCTGTATCGCTCGGACACAGGCTGGTGCAGCCATTGATAGAACCCCGCCCGCGCCACCTTCAGCACCCGGCACATCAAGGAGATGGCGAACTCGTGCCGATGCTCGTTCATGAAGCGGTACTTCACTCGGGGTCCCTGGCAAAGTACCGCGCGGCTTTTTTTAGAAGGTCCCGCTCCTCTTCGATGCGGCGCATCTGAGCGCGCAGGCGAAGAATCTCGCACTTGGCTTCCAATAACTCCTTGGACTGCCGCTCGCTTTGGTCGGGCGTGACCGCCTTGACCCACTTGTACAGGCTGTGCGCCGACACCCCCAAACGAGATGCGACGTCGGCCACGGAGTACCCCCGTTGACGGCCTCTTCCTTGAAATTCCGGTGTAAACCTCGCTGTTCCCACTGTCCGCCTCCTATGCTCAAAGGATAGGGACGGCTTGTCTATCGGACTAGGGGCAGTCCAAAAAGCTTAGGTCGGTGTCCATTCGAACCGGCAGCAGCCCAAGATGCTGGTCGACGAGAAGGCCACCAGCGCTTGCGCGTTCCTGCTGGCCGCCCTGCGCTACTACAAGGTGCTCGGCGTGCACATCGAGCGCGTCATGACCGACAACGGCTCGGCCTACAAGTCCAGGCGCTTCGCCAAGCTGCTGCGTCGCCTGGGCATCAAGCACATCCGCACTCGACCGTACACGCCGCGCACCAACGGCAAGGCCGAGCGCTTCATCCAGACGCTGCTGCGCGAGTGGGCCTATGCCTTCGTCTACCCAAGCTCAAGACACCGAACCAATGAGCTGCAGCCCTGGATGCATCACTACAACTTCCATCGCCCGCACTCGGCCGTCTCAACCAAGCCCCCCGCTACTCGCCTCGGCTTCGATGGGAACAACGTCCTGAGAAACTACACCTAGATCGCTCTCGCAGTTCGATGTCGACCAATCCTTTCGACTGGGCCGCGAGGACATTGAAGCCGTCCTAGTGCAGTGCGCCACTCTGTTCTGTACTTATCCTGCGAGGGCGACGAGTGCAGCCTTTGCCCGCGTGACCTTCGCCAGGATGTCGGACGCGCGGGCGGTCCAGATGAACGGCTTGGGATCGATGTTGTGATGAGCGACGTACAGATCGATGGCCAGTTCCAGTTCTGCCACGCTGGTGAAGCTGTCGCGCCGGATGCGCTTGTCGGCGATGTCGCGCAAGAAGCGCTCGACCATGTTCAGCCACGATGCGCTGGTCGGTGTGAAGTGCATGACGAAGCGCGGGTGCCGGGCCAGCCACGTCTGCACGTCGGGATGACTGTGCGTGGCGTAGTTGTCCGCGATCAGATGCAGGCTCAAGTGCTTGGGCGTGCGGCGGTCGATGAGCCGCAGGAACTTGAGCCACTCGCCGTGGCGGTGCCGCGGCTGGCACATCGAGATCACGCTGCCGTCGAGCGTGTTGAGCGCTGCAAACAGCGTGGTCGTGCCATGGCGCTTGTAGTCGTGGGTGACGGCGCCGGCACGCCCGCGCTTCATCGGCAGGCCCGGCTGCGTGCGGCTGAGCGCCTGGATCCGACTCTTCTCGTCGCAGCTGAGCACCAGGGCGTGCTCGAGCGAGTTCATGTACAGGCCCACCACGTCCAGCAACTTGTCCTCGAAGCGTGGGTCGCGCGAGAGCTTGAACGCCCGGCTCAGGTGCGGCTTCAGGCCGTTGCTGCGCCAAACGCGGCGGATGGTCGTGGCACCCACGCCCGGGCGTTCAGCTCGTGCCCGCAGAGATTGGCAAGGCGACGTCATCGCGTGCAGCATTGGTTCGTCAGGCGTTAATCGACGACGACACACGCGTAAACGGCGCTGCTCAATGCGTTCGCGGACCTCGACATCAAGGGTGATGAGACGCAACGGCCGCTCAGGCAGATTCTTGCGCTGCGCGACCTGCAGGCAAGCGGCGCGAAGGAGTTGCCGAAGGACTTCGACCTCAACATAGCCGACCCGGTCTGGCACGAACTTCTCAGCGTCCCCGACCGAAAGAAGGCGCTGGCCGCCTTTCGAGCCGCGACGCTGACCTCGGCCCGGAGAGGCCTCAAGGGCGGACGACTTTGGATCGATCACAGCTGGGAGCACCGCAGCCGCGAGGATCTGCTGATCCCGCCTGAGGAATGGAAGAAGGTGCGCAGTCACCTGATCAGCGCCTTGAGCCTCACGTCGGATCCGAAGCTGTTCCTAGAGCGAATTCACGCGAATCTCACCGCCGGGCTTGCCGCAGCGCTCACCAACGGCAAGCTCGAGATCGACAGCGCGGGCCACGTGCGCCTGCCGGCATTGCAGGCGATCGAGATCGAGCCCGAGGCGATCCGCAGCCGCGACGCCATCTTCGCTGTCATCGGCGAAGTGCAGTTCAGCGACATGCTGGTCGACCTGGACGTGCAGATCGCTTTCAGCGAGGTGCTGCTTGGCAACCGGGCCAAGTCATCGCAGGAACTCATCGCCTGTTACGGCGCCTTGCTGGCACACGGGACCGAAAACGACGCGAAGGGCGTGACCGCAATAATCCCGGGATTGCAGGTCTCACACGTATCGGCCGCCATGCGCGCCCTCAAAGGTCACGGCCGGCTGCGGCGTGCGAACGAACAAGTGGTCGAGTTCCAGCGCCAGCACCCGATCACCGAGCTGTGGGGTAAGGGAAGCAAGGGGTCCGCGGACATTATGTCGCTTGACGCTTCCCGACACCTGTTCAACGCGCGCATTGACCCACGCCGGCGCACGTTTGCGGCCGGAATCTACACGCACGTGCTTGACGCCTACGGCGTCTTCTACGACCAGCCGATCGTGCTCAACGAGCGCCAGGCTGGCGCGGCCGTCCAAGGCGTCGAGCACTACAACGACGCCCGGGACGACAACGCGATCAGGCTGTAGCTGCTCGCCGTAGATACCCACGGCTATACGAATGCGGGCATGGCGGTCGCCAAGCTGCTGGGCTTCGATCTATGCGTGCGACTGCAGAACCTCGCGGAGCGCAAGCTTTACCTGCCCCGCTCGCTCGCGATTCCCGAAAGCCTCGAGCGCATCGGCGCGGCCAGGGTCTCAGAAGCAGCGATCACCGGCGGCTGGGACGAACTGCTGCGCCTGGTCGCCTCGATCCGCCGCGGCCGCCTGACAGCCAGGGACGCCCTCGACAAGCTCGGCAGCGCTGCCGCCGGCAATCCCATGCACCGGGCTGCCGACGAACTCGGCAAGCTGCTGCGGACGCTCTTTCTCTGCGACTACTTCACCAACGAAGAATTCCGTCGCGAGATCCACACCTTGCTGAACCGGGGCGAGTCGGTACACCAGCTGCAGCGCGCGATTTACTACGGCCGCATCTCGCCCGAGCGCGGCCGGCGCCGTGACGAGATGAAGGCAATTTCCGGCTCTCACGCTTTGCTCACGAATATCGTGATCGCCTGGAACACGATGAAGATGCAGCCAGGCCCTGGTAGGTGATGTTCCCCTTGATGACGTTGCCGTCGAGCTCGACCTTGCCAGTGCAGCTCGCCGTGCTGTTGTTCGGCGGCACCTCGTTGCGGCCAGAGAGCGGCACGCTCATCGAGTTGCCCGTCATCGCTTTCGTCATGGCGCAGCCGGCGAAGACCAGCGCACTGGCCGCGGCCAGGGATCCAAGAGCGATCCGGCGAGCGATCATCGTGTACTCCTTCAGTGGATGACGGCGAGGCGACCGGGACGGCCGCTGCACGCGAGCGCCGATCAGCCGCCGATTGCGCTGCCCTCAGGGGAGCGCGTCGAGAAGCTCGTTCTTGCAGTAGCCTTTCATTACGTGCGGGCCGCGAATGGCGAGTTCGCCGATGCTGCCGTCGGCGGCACTCTACCGCCTGCCGCCAGAACTGCGCCGCCGAGAATTTCGCGCCATCGCCAGGCTGCCGCCGTGCGCGAGCGGCGCCAGCGAAGTCGGCGACGCCGGCCTCCTGCATCGTCGGCACTTCGGCGAAGGCGGCGCTGCGCTTGGTGGCAATAGTCAGGCGTGCGCTTCGGCCCGAGCCAGAGTCGCCGCCTCGACCGTCGCCATGTCCAGCACCGGCCGGTAACCCGCCGGCAGGTGAATCGCACCTTGCGAGACGCGCATCGGCGTCGCGAAGATCGGCCGCGTCATCTTCAGCCAGCCGTTCATCTCGCCGGCGTTGTTGATGTGCCGCGCGGCGATGCAGGTTTCCATCCAGCAGCCGACGTCGCTGGCGACGCCGTTTCCGAGCACCGGCTGCATGCCGTGCGACCGGATGCGCTCGATGGCCGCCGCCAGGCGCTCGAGCGTGCCGAACTTCATCAGCTTGACCTTGACGAAGCGGGCCGCCTCGAGGCGCGCCGTCTCGTCGATGTCGGCTTCGTCGTAGATCGATTCGTCGAGCATCAACGGCAGCGGGCAGTCACGGGCGACGATCATGTGCGCCGCCCAGTCGCCTGCCGAGCACGGTTGTTCGAAGAGTTCGATGCCGGCGACCGGCACCGCGTTGGCGAAGGCGATCGCCTCGGACGGCGAGTAGCTCTGGTTCGCGTCGACGCGGAGCATCGCCCGGCCGGCGACATGCGCCAGCGCCGCGCCGATCCGCTCGGCATCGGCCGCCGGGGTCGCCGAGCCGACCTTGATCTTCAGCGTCGTGTAGCCCTCGCCGCAGAGGCGGTCGATCTGCGCCTGCATGCGCCCGGGCTCGCTGTCGTTGATCGTGCCGAGCACCGGCACCGCGGTATCGCGATCGATGCGCAGCAGCTCGGCGCCTTCGAGCATCTCGATCGCGCTGGCGAACGCGGTGGCGACGAACGGAGCGGTCGCCGTCATCGCCAGCGCTTCGGCCTTCGCCGCGGCGAGCGGCACGCCGACGAGCCGGCGGGCCGTCCGCTCGGCAAGCGGCCAGCTGGCTTCGATCGTCTCGTCGGTATAGCCGGTGAGAACGGTGGCGTCGCCGTAGCCCTCGCGCCCATCGCCGTCGCGCAGGACGGCGAGGATGGTGTCGAGGCCCTCGACATCGCCGAAGGCAAGGTGGTACGGCGTCGTGAGCGGCAGGCGCAGGCGACGAACCTCGATACGGGTCAACATGTCGGCATCTCCAGCAGCAGCTTGCCGCGGGTGCGGCCGGCTTCGAGGTAGCGCATCGCCTCGGCGGTCTCGGTGAGCGCGAAGCTGCGGTCGACGGAGACCTTCAGGCGGCCGGCCAGGGTGTGGGCGAACAGTTCGGCGGCCCGAGAACGAAGCTCGTCCGGGGTGGCGATGTAGTCGGCCAGGTGCGGCCGGGTGAAGTACACCGAGCCGGCCTCGCCGAGCTCGAGCGGCACGATCTGTTCGACGAGGCCGGAGGCGCCGCCGTAGTTGATGCACAGGCCGCGGCGGCGCAGCGACCTGATGCTGCGATCGATGGTGTCGCGGCCGATCGAGTCGTAGACGACGTCGACGCCGGCGCCGCCGGTCAGGCGCAGCACTTCGGCGCGAAAGTCCTGCTCGCGATAGAGCACCGTGTGGTCGGCACCGAGCGAGCGCGCAAGCTGCGCCTTCGCGGCCGAGCCGACGGTGCCGATCACCGTCGCGCCGCGCAGCTTGGCCAGCTGCACGAGGAGGCCGCCGACACCGCCGGCGGCGGCGTGCACCAGACAGGTCTGGCCGGACCGCAACTCGAACGCGGCGTGCGACAGGTAGTGCGCGGTCAGCCCCTGGAGCATCAGCGCGCAGGCGTGGCGAAGATCAACGGCGTCGGGCACGCGCACCAACCTGGCCGCAGGGACGACGGCGTACTCGGCAAAGCTGCCGCGAACGACGCACCAGGCGACGCGGTCGCCTGGCTGCAGAAGATCGACATCGGCGACGCCCTCGCCGACCCGCTCGACGACACCGGCGCCCTCCATGCCGAGGGTCATCGGCAGCGCATTGCGGTAAGTCTCCGACTTCGCGTAGCGGCCGAGCCGGATGTGCACGTCGATGAAGTTGAGGCCGGCGACCTCGAGGCGCACCAGCGCCTCGCCCGCGCCCGGCTGCGGCACATCGACCGCTTCGACCCGGCAGACGGTCGCGTCACCGTACTCGTGGATGCGGACGGCCAGCATGCCCTAGATCCTCGTGGTGGTGAACGCGGGCGGCCGCGCACGGTGGTGCGGCGTCGCACCTTCGTACGCCGCGGCGATCCGCAATAACAAGGCCTCCTGCATCTCGTCGCCGACGATCTGCATGCCGATCGGCAACCCCCCGGCACCGAAGCCGCACGGTACCGAGATGGACGGCACACCCACCCAGCTGAACGGCAATGCGAATTGGCGTCCCCGGTCGTAGGTATCGCCGCTGGCGGAAAGCACGGGGGCGACCGTCGGCATGGTCGGCGTGATCAGCGCGTCGACCTGTTTGAAGACCTCGCGAAAATCTCGCTTCTTCTGCGCGCGCTCCCTGAGAGACCTCTCGTAGAACTCGCGCGAGACCGTCTCGCCGCGGGCGATGTTGCCGCGCACGATCGGCCCGAACAGGTTCTTGTCGGCGGTGGCCCGGTACTCGACTCCGAGGATCTGATTGAACTCGTACAAGAGGATGTTAAAAAGCGAGGAGTACTCGAGCGGTCCCGCCAGCATCGGTATGCGCACCTGGAGGACGGTGGCCCCGAGTCGCTCGAGCACCTGAGCGGCCGCCTGGACGGCATGGACGACGTCCGGATCGACGTCGCGGTACGTGTAGTTGTCGATGATGCCGATCTTCAGACCCCGGATGCCGGCAGCCAGGCGGCTCGAAAAGTCCTCCGCCGGTGCCCTGACCGAATCCTTGTAGGTCGGGTCGTAGCCGACCATCGCCTGCAGCAAGGCCGCCACGTCGGCCACCGAACGCGCGAGCGGGCCGGCGCAGTCGAGGCTGTACGCACGCGGATAGACCCCGCTCAGGCTCACCCGGCCGAAGGTCGGCCGGATTCCGGTGATCCCGTTCCAGCTTGCCGGCACTCGGATCGAGCCGCCGGTATCGGATCCCGTGCCACCCAGACACAGGCCCGCGGCGATGGCGGCGCCCGTGCCGCTGGACGAGCCGCCCGCTGAGCGGGCGAGGTCCCAGGGGTTGTGCACATCGCCGAAGAACGCATTCGTTCCGGAGGTGCCGGCGGCGAACTCGTTCATATTGGTCTTGCCCAGCGAAACGACCCCCGCTTCTGCCATCCGTGCCACGACTGTGGCATCGTTGCGTGGCGTGCGCCCCTTGAAGAACTCGGACCCGACCGTCGTGGCGACACCCGCGGTATCGAAAAGGTCCTTGTGGACGATGGGAATGCCGTGCAGGCGGCCGCGATCCTTGCCGGCCCGCAACTCCTGGTCGAGACGGCGCGCCTGCGCCACGGCCTGGTCGGCGGTGACCGTGATGAACGCGTTGAGCTTGGGCTGCGACTCCGCGATCGCCCGCAGGTAGGCCTTCGTCAGTTCCTCCGAGGTAAATGCGCCGGCACGCAGCGCCTTGCCTGCTTCCGCGATCGAGCCGGGAAGGGCGCCCCGCGGCGCGCTTGCCATCGGGCCCGGGCTTGCCTGACCGGCGATGGCGCAGCCGGACACTTGCGATCCCATCGATGCGGCTCCGGCACCAGCCAGACCCGCCAGGAGCAGGCGCCGGTGCTGTGAAGGCAGAGGTGGAAGGTCCTCGCTCGCACGGTTCGATTGGGCTTGCGCGTCGTTCATCGTCGCTCCTGATGAGGGGTGGAAAATGCCGTGCCGCGGGCGGGCATGCGGCGGAGCATTCCGCAGACGCCCGCGCCTTCTCAAGCGCGCCCGGCGAGGCCGCGGAACCAGTCCTCGGGCATCAGCTGGGCGAGCGGCTCGCTGTGCTCGTAGACGCTCTGCACGGCGAGCTCGTGGTCGAAGGCACAGCCGGTCTGCTCGGCGCGGCGGCGCAGACCCGCCTCGTGCACTTCCATCACATCGCGCGGCAGCGGCACGGCGGCGGCGTCGAGCACGCGCAGGTAACCGTCGGCATCGCGCGCCGGCATGATGCGGCTCTTGACGTGCCGGTTCGGCGACCAGGGCACGTCGAGCACGCCGGCCTCGAAGGCGCGGACGCTGCCGAGCGCCGCATCGCCGTCGCCCATCTCTAGCGTGCGATCGACGATGGCCCGCACCTCGGCACGGATGAGGTCTTTCTCGCGCTCGTACTCGGGCATGCCGTCGAGGCGCATGCCGCGGGCCAGGTAGATGCCCATGCGCGTCGTCCGCAGACCCTCGGCATTGGCCTGCGGCGTCGGGATGCCGTGCGCCTCCTGGACGCTCTTGGTCGTCACGTTGACGGCGCCGCCGACCGCCGCGATGTAGCCGCCTAGCGCCACCATCGCTGCCGCCTGCGCTTCGTCGTACGGCCAGGCGCCCATCCAGTGCAGCGAGCTCACCGGCGTGAAGACCCCCGTGTAGCCCTTCTTGCCGAGGTATTCCTGGGCCAGCTCCTCGCAGCAGGCGATGGCCGCCGCGTCCTGGATCACGTGCAGGGTCTGGCCCAGCTCGAGACCGTAGTGGCGAACGCCCTGCGCCGCCGCGAGCAGGCAGTCGAGCACGCAGATCGAGATGGCGATGCACGGCGGCACGTTGGTGCCGGTCAGGAAGCCCGGCTGGCGCCGGTGCAGCTCGACGCCGCGCGTCTGGTACTCGGCGACGAGTCGGTCGAGATACTGGTAATTGCGAATGCCGTCGGCGACCGACAGGTCCTTGATGTACGACACGGTGTAGGCGATTCCCGATCCGAGGTAGCCGGTGTAGCCCGCCGCGTAGCCGATCTCGCCGGTCAGCTTGGGCATCGTCGTGCCGGTCAGCATGATCGCCGGCTTGTCGATGGACTCGACAAGCAGGCGCGCCGCCTCGTGCCCGTAGTTGACGATCGGAAAGCCGTTCAGCAGCGACCGCCCTTCGCGCTCGGACTCCTCCATGCCCTTTTGCGCCAGCTCGAACATTTCATTGCGCGTGTAGCTGTCGGTGGTCGTCGGCACGATGTCGGCCATGCCGTCCTTGTCGAGTGCCACCATCAGCTCGCGCTGCATGGCGATCGTCCCGAAGCCGCCCCGCGGCTGCGTCAGGCAGCGCCGTTCGGCGTGGGCGGCGCGGGTCACCGCAGCGAGGTTCTTGTGCAGCGGCAGCCGCGACAGGTACGTGACCGCCTCGTCGAGGTCGACCCGCTTGCCGGTCGGCCAGCGGGCCAGGTTGTCGCGACGCATCGAGGCGAACGTGTCGGCATCGATCGCCGCCTCGGAGATGGGGCGTTGCAGCCGCTCAGATGCTTGCGTGGTGGACATGGTGGGCGTTCTCCGTCAGGACGAGGCCGTTGCGGGCGAGTTCGAAGGCCACCCGGCGATCGGCCCGGGCGAGCAGGCCGCTGGCAAACAGAGCGTAGTCGCGATCGACGTACAGCTGCGCGGCGACCGGGCCGAGCGAGTGGGGATCGCCGCGATCGGCGAGCGCGGCGTCGAGCAGCCCGCCCGGCTGCGCGGCGTGGACGATGACGCCGCCGGTGCCGATCAGCGTCGCAACGCGGGCGAGGTCCTTGCCGCGCTGCACCTGTACCGGCCCGTGCGCCGTGTGCACGGTCTCGATGGTGCCGGCGTGCCGGCGCATCGCCAGGCGAATCGCGGTGCGGGCCAGGCTGCGGTCGAGCGCGTGCTCCTCGGCGTTGGCCGGAAGGCGCTCGACGTCGGCGGCGATCGCCGCCAGCAGCTCGTGCAGCCGGGTGGTGGCGATGCCGGCCCCGGCGGCAATCGCCTCGGCACCGCAGCTCTCGACGATCGACGCGGCGTTGTGACGCATGCCGAGGTCGCCCTCGACCGTGCGTTTGGCGTGCGGCTCGGGCAGGCCGAGGCGGACGACGCCGGCGGCCGGCTCGCCCTCGCCCACCGAATGCACGTCGGTCGTCGCGCCGCCCGGGTCGACGACGACGAGCGGCCCGAGCCCGTCGTTGCCGTTCGGCCCGCCGGCCAGCAGCTCGGCGCCCTCGAGCACCGCCGCGGGGGTCGGCAGCACGACGTCGTCGAGCAGGCCACGGGCACGGTCGATGCCCTTGGCGTGGACGATGCGGCTCATAAAGACGTCGCGGATCGCGGCCCGCGCCGGCTCGATGGCCAGCACGTTGAATTCCGGCATGACGTTGGCACAGAGGCGCGCATCGGGCAGCAGCTCGGCGATCTCGTCGCCGGCGTCGCGATTGCCGGCCACGACGACCGGGCAGGCCAGGCCGCTCGCCGCGAGCGCGCGCGCGTTGTGGACGATGATCTCGCGGTTGCCGCCGTCGGTGCCGCCGCAGAGCAGCACGATGTCGGGCTGCAGTCGCTCGATCTGGCGCAGGTCGGCGCGGGTCAGCCGGTAGGCGAAGCTCGCGACCAGCCGGGCGCCGGCGCCGAGCGCCGCCTGCCGCGCGGCCTCGGCTGTGAGCTCGCGAACGAGTCCCATCGTCACCATCTTCAAGCCCCCGGCAGCGCTCGACGAGCCGAGGCGCAGGCGGTAGCGCGGCGTGTGGCCCAGCGTCGCATGCAGCCGGGCGAGCGCCTGTTCCAGGCCGACGGTCACGTCGCTGGCCACCGTCGAAGGGCCCTGGGCGCTGGCGACGACGCGCGCTTCGTCGAGGTCGACCGCCCGCACCTTGGTCCAGGTGCTGCCGAAATCGACGAGCAACGCGAAATTCATCGTGTCTGGGTGCCCTGCCTCGATGCCCAGGGCGTGGCCAGCGCCGCATCGAGATGCTCGCCGGCGTCGCGCGCCGCGAAGTCGGCGGCCAGCGTGTGGAGTACGTCCTCGACCCGCGTCCCCGGCGGGAAAGCGCGGTCGAAGCCCATCGCCAGGAAGCGCTTCTCGACGTCGGCCCACGGCTGCTTGCCGACCACCAGGTTGCCGCCGAGGTAGATCAGGATCTCGTCGAGACCGGCCTCGACGCAGAGGTCGCGAAAGCCCCGGCAGTCGATCTCGCCCTGGCCGTACAACGACGAGACCATGATCGCATCGGCGGCGGTCTCGATCGCCGCCTTGACGAAGTCGGCCGCCGGTGTCAGCGCCCCGAGCGCGACGACGTTGTAGCCGGCCTTCTCGAACGCCATCGACAGGATGCGGTTGCCGACGATGTGGGTGTCGGCGCCGATCACACCGGTCACCAGGGTCTTGCCGCGCATGAAAGTGCCTGTCCGTTGCTGGGTCGAGGCCCATTCTGTCGGTGCAGCCCGGCTTTCCCAAGCCATCGGCGGTCCAGGCGACCTGCTTCAAAATCAAGCACTTAGCGTCAGCGCCGACGATCTGCGCCGCGGATTCATATAAATGACTTTATAATTCCGTGCATCACTTCGAGAGCCACCGATGGCCGCCCGCCCGCCCCTGTACCGCCACGTCAAGCAACAGATCACCGACGCCCTGCGATCGGGCAAGTGGAAGCACGGGCAGAAGATCGCCAGCGAACCCCAGCTCGCCGAGCGCTTCGGCGTCAGCATCGGCACGGTCCGCAAGGCCGTCGGCGAGCTGGAGGCCGAGAACATCCTGGTGCGGGAACAGGGGCGGGGCACCTTCGTCGTCAGCCATACCCGCGACTACATGCTCAACGTGTTCTTCCGCGTCGTCGACAGCGACGGTCACAAGGAGCTGCCGACGATGAGCCTGCTGTCGATGAAGCGCGGCCGCGCCGACGGCACCACCGCGGCGCTCCTGCACATCGCCCCGCGCGCGCCGGTCATCGACATCGAGGCGCTGCTCTCGCTGAAGGGCCGGCCGACCATCCTCGACCGGATCCGCTTGCCCGTATCGCTCTTCGCCGAGCTCGGCGAGCACCTCTTCAAGCGGCGGGACGGCACGCTCTACGGCCTCTTCCAGGAACGTTTCGGCATCACCATCGTGCGCGTCGAGGAGAACATCACGGCAGTGATCGCCGGCGAGCGTGACAGCCGGCTGCTCGGCGTCGCGAACGGCTCGCCGCTGCTGCGCATCCGGCGCGTCGGCTACACCTACAAGAACGTGCCGGTTGACGCCCGCGTCCGCCTGGTCGACTCGTCGAAGCACGGCTACCTGAGCGTGCTCGGCAGCGGGTCGTGACCCCCCGTCGCGCCGCCCGCCCGCCGGGCCGACGCTAGACTCGCAACGCTGCCCGCCCCATGTGCATGAGTCGATCACCGACGGCGATCTGCCGTATCCGCCACCGCCCTTCATGATGATCGAGACGCTCATTCTCACCGTCGGTGCGTTCTGCGCAGCGGTCGTCTCCGGCGCGACCGGTTTCGGTTTTGCCCTGGTGAGCACGGCGCTGTGGAACCAGGCGCTCGATCCGCGGCTGGTCGCCGTCCTCGTCGTCGCCTTCACGCTCGCCCTCAACATCGCCTACCTGCCGCTGTTCTGGCGCGACATCGACCTGCAGCGGCTGGCCCCGTTTGCTGCCGGAAGCCTGCTCGGCGTGCCTCTCGGCGCCTATGCGCTGTCGCGTCTTCCGGCGCCCGCGCTGCGGCTGGCGGTCGGCGTGCTTCTGCTCGTCTACGGCGGCTACCTGCTGAGCCGCTCGCGCACACCGCGCTTGGAGTTGTCGGCGAGGGTCGCGCGCATGGCTGACGCCGGCATCGGCTTCGCCGGCGGCTTCTTCGGCGGGCTGGGCGGCCTGTCGGGCTTCCTGCCGGCGCTGTGGTGCACGCTTCGCGGCTGGGAGAAGGTGACCGGCCGGGCGCTCGTGCAGGCCTACATCCTATTCACCAACGTGCTGAGCCTGCTGTGGATCGGCGGCTTCGTCGGCGTCGATGCCGAGGCCCAGGGCCACCTGCTGCTCGGCCTGCCGTTCGTGCTCGTCGGCGGCTGGCTCGGCTTGCGGCTCTTCGCGCGCTTCGACACGACGACGTTCAACCGCGTCGTGCTCTGGGTGATCACCGCCTGTGGCGCCGTCCTGGTGCTGCGCCACTGAACCCGGCGGGGCCGGGCGTCATTGAAACGCCGGCATGATCTCCTTCGCGAAGTACTGCATGCCCTCGAGCGGCGGAATCGGCTGGATGATCAGGTGCTCGACGCCGAGCGATTCGTATTTCCGGATCCGGTCGATGCACTGCGCCGCCGTTCCCCAGAGGTTTTCGTTCAGGACGTCCTGCGGCGTTGGCGGCTTCGCGAAGCGATGCTCGCGCTCCTTCGCATACAGCACGCTCCAGCGATCGACATCCGGCTGCGCCAGGCCGGCCAGGCAGACGGTGGAGACGGCCATCGGCAGCCGCCTGCCGCCGCGCCGCCGGGTCATGTCGTCGACCCACTCGGCAATGACCTCGGGCGGCTGCGAATAGGTCAGCCAGACGTCGGCCAGATCGGCGGCCAGGCGCCGGGTTGCTTCCGAGTCGCCCGGCACCCAGATGGGAATGTGCGGCTTCTGCACCGGCTTGGGCTCGAGATAGGCGTCGCGCAGGGTGTGGAACGGGCCCTGGTAGTTGACCTCGTCCTGGGTCCACAGTGCCTTGGCGATCTCGAGCGATTCGCGAAGCCGGGCGACGCGCTGGTCGTGCTCGTCGAACGGCAGGTCGTAGGAGGACGTTTCGTGCTTGAACCAGGCCGAGCCGAGAGAATAGATGACCCGCCCACCCGAGATGACGTCGAGCGTCGCCGCCATCTTCGCCATGACCGCCGGGTTGCGCAGCGAGTTGTTGAACGTGTGCCCGGCCAGCTTGACCTTGCTGGTGAGCACGGCCAGAGCCGACAGAACGGTCCAGCACTCCAGCATCGGCGTTCGCTTCTGCATGTGCGCGTTGATGACGTGATCCGGCAACCAGACGCTGTCGAATCCGAGTTCTTCGGCCTTGAGCGCCATCAGCTTCGCATAGTCGAAGCCCGCTCCCGGCGCGCCCATTTCCCCCTGTACCGCTAACCTTACTCCGAACTTCATCAGTGATCTCCCGACGGGTCATGAATGCGAGCGGTTGGTCGCCCGCGGCGATGGCCGAAACCGCTCATGCGAAGACGCTGCGGCGTTGCAATGAACGACCGCTTCGGCGTCAAACTCATGTAGTTGACTTCGCGCCAGAAGCACGAAGACTACCTCACGATCCGGATCGCTACAAGCCGAAGGTTCGGCCGATCGCCGCAGCCGCCTCGCGCAATCGCGGTGCGTGGGCGAGGAGCTCCTCGAGCGTCATCCGGCCCTCGGGCGCCTGAATGGCCACCGCGGCACAGGCGCGCTGGCGATCGATCATCACCGGCACCGAAACACCGAACAGGCCGCGCAGATGCTCGGCGCGGTTGATGCCGACGCGGCGCTTGCGCGTCTCGCGCAACTCCTGTTCGAGGGCTTCGCGATCGATGATCGTGCTCTCGGTGAAGCCGCGCAACACCAGCTGACGCAGCAGGCGCTCGCGCTGCGGCTTCGGCAGGAGACTGGCGAGCAGCTTGCCGCTCGAGGTGGCGTGCAGCGGCACGTGCGATCCCGGGGCGAGCATCATGCGCAGCGGCGATGACGTCTCGACGCGATCGAGATAGACGATGTCGGTGCCGGCCAGCGCAGTGCGATTGCAGGTCTCACCGGTGCTCTCGACCAGGGCGCGCAGGATCGCGTGCCGTTCGTTGCGCCCCGGGCCGTTCATGAGCGTGCCGATGGCGAAACGTTCGACCCGGCTGCCCAGCTGCAAGCGTCGCGTGCTCGGCTCGCGCACCAGCAGACCGGCCAGCGCCTGGTGCTCGACCAATCGATGCACGGTCTGCTTGGGCAGTTCGACGCGCTCGACGAGATCAGCGAGCGAGCAGCCGTTTTCGCTCTGCGCAACCACGTCGAGCCCCCGGAAAGCGCGAACCGCGGCGGAATTGCTACGGTTGCTTTCCCATGGTTTATACGGATGAGCTGCAAAGGATTCCGTGTAAAACGGGACTGTACAACATCGTTGCCCCGAAATATCGTGTTGTACCGGCCACCTCGACGAAGCCGGTTGACACCGTGCACCCCACCTTTTGGAGACATCGATGAGCCACTTTCCCCACGCTAACCGGACGCCGACCCGCCGCACGATCCTGAGATCCGGCGCCGCGCTGGCCGTCACGCCGCTGCTCGCGCATCTGGCCGCCGCCCAGGACAAATACCCTTCTCGCCCGGTGGATTTCATCGTGCCCTTCGGCCCGGGCGGCGGAGCCGACCTGGTGGCGCGGCAGCTCGGCAAGTTGCTCGAAGCCGAGTTGAACGTCTCGTTCCCGGTCCTAAACGTTCCTGGTGCAACCGGCAACACCGGCATCAGCAAATTGCTGTCAGCGCCGCCCGATGGCCACACGATAGCCGTCTTCATCGGCGACACGATGGGCACGCTGGTCAGCGGCTCGGCGCGCTGGAAGCTGGCCGACGTCGTGCCGCTCGGCATCTTGATCCGCCAGCCAACGGGTCTCTTCGTCAAGGCCGATGCCAAGTGGAAGAATTTCGCCGAGCTGCTGGCCGATGCCAAGACCAACGAGCTCAAGGCCGGCATCACCGGCTTCGGCAGCCCCGACGAGATCCATATCAACCAGATGAACCAGAAGGCCGGCACGAAGTTTCGCGTCGTGCCATTCGCCTCGCCCGGCGAGCGCTATGCCTCGATCCTCGGCGGTCACGCCGACGTGATGGTCGAGCAGGCCGGAGACTTGAAGACCTACCTGCAGGGCAAGCAAATGCGCCCCATCGTCTTCTTCGCCGACGAGCCGCAGGTCGGCTACGAAAGCATCCCCCTGGCCAAGGCGTCCGGCTTTCCGATCGCCATCAACCAGTGGCGCGCGGTCATCATGCAAGCCGGCACCGATCCCAAGCAGGTGGCAACGATGGCCGCCGCCGTCCAGAAGGCGGCGCAGGGCGCGGACTTCAAGAAGTACCTGGCCGACGAGCTGGCGTTTCCGAACAGCTTTGTTCCAGCGGCGCAAGCGGTCGGCTACCTCGAGAACGAGTTCAAGACGATTCAGACCAATCTGGCGAAGAAGTGAAGGGGCGCTGAGCGCTCCTCGCCGGACCCTCGCCGCTTCCCTGACCTTCCGGCCGCCCTCGGGCGGCCGGCCTTGCGAGAACTTCCATGCCATCACGCCTGCGCCACTGCCTGCCCCACTTCGTGATGCTGCTCGTCTCGATCGCGCTCTACGCGGCGGCGATGCAGATCGATACCAGCGCGACCGGCGGCGGCCGGCGGCGGCCGGCGGATCGGGCCTGATTTCTGGCCCAAGGCGGTCATCCTGTTCATGGGCGCGCTGGCCTTGTACGAGGCCGTCAAGCGGGCGATCGCTCGACGCCAACACCCGCCGCGTCATGCACCGCACGCAGATCAAGGGCAGCGTGCAGCCCCGCGCCTACGAGCCCGAGGCGGTGCGGTAGGAGGCGATTGCATGAGAGGTGTCGGCATCGCGCAATTCGGCGGGCCCGAGCAGCTCGAACTGCGCGACGACTGGCCGCTGCCCGAACCGGGCCGGGGCGAAGCGCGGGTGCGCGTGGCGATGGCCGGCGTGAACTACATCGACATCTACATGCGCAGCGGCCAGTACGCCAAGTCGCAGACCTACGCAACGCCGCTGCCGATGCTGCTCGGCATAGAGGGTTCCGGCACCGTCGATGCGCTCGGCGAAGGCGTCACGGACCTGGCAGTGGGCGACCGTGTCGCCTGGTGCGTGACGCGCGGCGCGTATGCCGACTTCGCGGTGGTGCCGGCCTGGAAGCTCGTGCCGGTGCCGGAGGGGATGGATTGGGCGATCGCCACCGCGCTGCAGTTGCAGGGCTCGACCGCGCACTACCTGACCCATTCCCTGTTCGAGCTGCAGCCGGGCCATACGTGTTTGGTGCACGCCGGCGCCGGCGGCGTGGGGCAGTTGCTGATCCAGCTTGCCAAGGCGCGCGGCGCCCGCGTCATCGCCACGGTCGGCAACGAGAGCAAGGCCACTATTGCCATGGCCCGCGGCGCCGACGCGACCATCCTCTACCGCCATACCGACTTTCGCGCTGCGGTGCGCACACTCACCCAGGGCGCCGGCGTCGATGTGGTCTACGACTCGGTGGGCAAGGACACCGTGCACGACAGCATCCGCTGTCTCAAGCGCCGCGGCACCTGCGTGATGTTCGGGGCGAGCTCGGGGCAGGTCGAAGGCATCGCCCCGCTCGAGCTTGCCGAGGCCGGCTCGGTGTTCTTCACCCGCCCTCACCTGGCCGACTACCTGCAGCCGCACGAGGTGCGCCAGCGGGCGGCTGAGCTGTTCGCGCTCTTGGCTGACCGACGGATCGACGTCTCGATCGACCGCAGCTATGCGCTGGCCGACGTGGCCGAGGCGCACCGGCACATCGAGGGGCGCAACACCCGGGGCAAGCTGCTGGTGGACATGTCGGCTCGATGACCTGCGGAGCAACCCCGCGCCCCGCCGTCCGCTTCCCGGGCAGGTTCAACTCGGATCGTCACCCTTGGTCGTCGGCCACCAGCGCTCCAGCCGGGCCGCCGCCCACTCGCGCCCGCCCAAGCCGAAGGCCAGCGCCAGCGCGAGCACCAGGCCCGCGAGCAGGATCAGGTAGGTCTGCACGAGGAAGGCGCCACCGATATCGATCTCGTCGAGCGCGATCATGACGACGAAGGTCAGGATCGCGTACCGGGCGAGGCGGCCCAGCAAGTCGGCGTCGCGCACGCCGATGCCGCGGCAATAGGTGACAACCGCGTTGCCGACGAAGCGCGCGAAGTAGGCGCCGAAGGCGAGCACCAGCAGCGCGACGATGACCCTCGGCACGAACAGCATCACGCGCCCGAGCAGCTCGGTCACGTACTCGAGGCCCAGGCCGTTGAACGCGATGATCAGCGCGGCGAGGATGACCACCCAGTACACCAGGGCGCCGAACAGCCGCGTGGTGTCGAACTCCGAGCCGCTGAGCTGCAGGAAGCCGTCCATGCCCGAGCGCTTGGTGACGATGTGGAAATTCATCGCGCGCAGGCCCTTCTCGATCGCGAAGCGCGCCGCCTTCGCGACCAGGAAGCCCGCCAGCAGGATCAGCAGGGCCAGCCCCAGCCGCGGCAGGAAGGCGCCGATCTGGATCAGGAAAGCCCGGGCGGGCTCGAGCATCATGTCAACGTTTTCCATCACTTCTCCTGTGCGCCGGGGCCCATCAGCGCGGCGATGCCCTGCAGCGGTATGCGCACCCAGTCCGGGCGATTGTCGATTTCGTAGCGCAGCTCGTACAGCGCCTTGTCCAGCTCGAACAGGCCGAGCAGCCCCTGCCCCGGCACCAGTTCATCGAAGAGCCCGGAGCCGGCCGCCCGCTCCTCGTAGGCGCGCAGGAAGGCCGCACGCGCCTGCGTTTCCCAATCGTGCGCCAGCGGCAGCAGCGCGGCCCGTTCGTCGTCGTTGTGCGCGATGTCCTTCAGGGCGCCGGCGCCGGCATAGCCGAAGGAACGCAGCATGCCGGCCACGTCGCGCAGCGGCGATTGCTTGGCGCGCCGTTCCTCGAAGCTGCGCCCGGGCTCGCCTTCGAAGTCGATGATGACGACATCGTTCCTGGCGATCAGCACCTGCGCGAGGTGATAGTCGCCGTGACAGCGCGTCTTCAGCGCCCGCTGCGGCGCTGCGGCCGACTGCGCGATGCGCTGCTCGATGCGCGCGCGCATCGCCAGCACCGCTTGCGCGTCCTCGAGTGCAGGACCCTCGAGCCGGTCCAGCCCGGCCTGCAGAGCGTCGAGCGTGCGGCGCGCCTCGCTGCCGAGCTGCGTTACGTAGGCCTGGACATCGGCCGCGCCCAGCGGCTCCGGCTCGAAGGCCGGGTCGCCCGTGCGCATCGCGAAGGCGAGGTGCAGCTCGGCCGTCCGCCGGCCCAGGGTGTGCATCAGCTCGAGGTAGGCGCCGTGCACGTCGGGCGGCATGGGCTCGACGGTATCGCGTGCCTGCTCGAAGTGGCGGATCAGGTAGTCCTGCGTGTAGTCCCAGCCGTCGCCCTGGTTGGGCACGTAGGCCTGGACCATCGCCAGCGTGGTTCTCGCCCCATCGGTCGCACGGTGCTCGACCACCCCGGCCACCGGCACGCAATGCGCGAACTTCGCCACCTCGGTGAGGTAGCGCCCGATCTCGTACTCGGGGTTGACGCCCGTGCGCACCCGCCGGTAGCCCTTGACGAAGAGCCGCTCGCCGAGCAGGACGAGGGTGTTGCTGCTCTGGGCACGGGGCCGCCCGACGGGCAGCGAATGCAGGTCCTCGCCTGCCAGTTCGCGGAAGGCTGCGGTCGGTGTGAAGTGGATTCTGCCGCGCGCCGCGGGCAGCTCCTTGCGCGCACCAATCGCCCGCACCAGCGCGTGGCAGAACTGCTCGTCGGCGAAGGCGTCGCCGATCACGCCCATGTCGGCCTGCTGCCGCACCCGCGCCACCGCTCCGGCCGCCGCGGACAGGCCGCGGGCGCGCTCTTCCTCCTGCTCTTCCCAGGCCATCGCGAGCGGGGCGAAATACGTGGCGGGCTCGCTCGGCCCCTCGACCTCGAGCAGCGCGAGCAGCCAGCCGTTGGCCGCGTCGTCCTCCCACAGCGCGTGCTCCGCGATGCGCGCGCGCTGCAGCGTCGCGCCCTTGGACGCATACCAGCGCTGCGCCTCGATGTAGCGCGGCAGCGTGTCGGTCTCGAACTGCGCACGCGTCTTCACCGCCATGCCGATGCGCCACGGCACGACCTGCTCGCGGAACAGGCTGTTCCAGCCGTCGAACAGCACCAGCACCGGG
>NZ_JACDCW010000185.1 GCF_013817345.1 Methylibium sp. | reverse complement strand
GCGTCGTCGCACCCCAGTGCACGTAGCGCCCCGCGTCACCGCACAGCTTCACGAGCTGATGCACGAGCGGCAGGATCGGGTACCCGACGGTGTCGGTTTCCTGGCGCAGCAGCTCGAAGTCGAGCGCTTCGATGCTCGAGCGGCTCGCGATCACCTCGGCTGCTTCGGCGGGGATCACGCCGCAGCGCGCCTCGGCACACGCGAGCGCGACCTCGACTTCGATGTAGCGCGAGATCAGCGCACGGTCCGAGAAGACATTGCGCATCGCCGGTGTTCCGAAGGCATCGCGGAACAGCACCGAGTCCAGCACCGTCGTAGCGCCCTGGAATGTGCGGTTGCTCTTGCTCATGTCCGAACTCCTGATGTGGCGGGCAGCATTCCGAATGCCGCGTTCAGCACGGCCGGCCCGTCAACCGATCGAGCCACGGGCGCAGGTTGTCCTTCTGCTCCAGGCCGAAGCCGGGTGCGTCGGTCGGCCGGATCACACCGCCGCCCACACCGCACTCGGCGGGGTAGCCGCCGAAGGGCTGCAACACGCCGGGATAGGCTTCGCAGCCCCCCAGCTCGAAACCCGCGGCCACGTGCAGGCCGATCAGATGGCCCCCGTGGGGATGCACGCAACGGCGGGAGAAACCGTGCGACTCCAGCATCTCCAGCATCCCCGCGTACTCGGTGATGCCGTAGGACAGGCCCGGATCCATCTGGAAGAAGTCCTTGCCGGGCCGCATGCCGCCGAACAGGACGAGGTTCTTCACGTCCTGGATCGAGAACAGGTTCTCTCCGGTCGCGATGGCGTGCGGATAGGTCTGCGCAACACGCTGGTTCAGGTCGAAGTCGAGTGGATCGCCGATCTCTTCGTACCAGCGCAGCCCCAAGGGGCCGATTTCCTCGGCGTAGGCAAGGCCTGTCGCCAGGTCGAACCGGCCGTTCGCGTCGACCGCCAGGCATCCGGCATCGCCCACCACAGACAGAACCGCCTCGATCCGGGCCATGTCCTCTTTCATCGACGCGCCGCCGACCTTCATCTTGAAGTATTGAAAGCCTGCGTCCTGATAGCCGCTGAACTCCTCCCTGATGCGATCCAGACTGTCGTTCGGGTAGTAGTAACCACCGGCGGCATAGGTGTCGATACCTTCCGCCCGGGCCGCGCGTTCGAACTTGCGGGCGATCGTGACCCACGCCGGTTCGTCGTTGAGCTTGGCGTTCAGATCCCAGATCGCCAGCTCGAGCGCCGCGGCTGCGGCGGCGCGATCGCCGTGACCGCCTGGCTTTTCGTTGCGCATGATGGTCTGCAGAACCTTCTGCGCATCGAAGTTCTCGGCCGTTGCATCCAGCAAGGACTCCGGCCTGGCCGCCATGAGGCGAGGGATCATGCGGTCGCGCAGAATGCCGGCCTGCCCGAACCGTCCGATCGAGTCGAACGCGTAGCCGACGACCGGCTTGCCATTGCGCATGACGTCGGTTGTCACGGCAATCAAGGACACGTTGTGTTCGGCAAAGCTGACGAGGGAATTCGAGAGATTGCCTTCGAGCGGAACAGTGAGCTCTTGGATGTCGACGATCTTCATGGGGTGGTCCGGGTTCGGGAGCGGTGACGATGCAAAAGCGCGCAGCCAGCTACAGCGGCGCCGTCATCGGCCGGGGCGCGTCGTGTTCGAGAAAACCCACGACGGATCGCGCATTCCGGTGAGTCGCAAGCGGGGCGTCGAAACACACAGAGTCACTCGAGCGAGATGTTGCCGGCCTTGATCACGTCGCCCCCCTTGCTGAGCTCGCTGTCGATTGCTTTCGCGAATTCCTGCGGGCTGCTCGCCAGCGGCAGCATGCCCATCGTGGCGAGATGAGCCTTGGTGCCGTCGGCAGCGAGAACCGTTTTCAGGTCGGCGTTGAGCTTGTCGCGAATCACAGGGTCCAAGCCCTTGGGCGCGACGATGCCGAGCCAGCCCAGTGCGTCGAATCCGGCATAGCCGCGTTCGGCCACGGTCGGCACGTCGGGCAGCGTCGGCACACGCTGCGGCGTCGAAACGGCCAGCACGCGCACCTTGCCCGCCTGGAGCAGCGGCACCACGCCCGGCTGCGAATCGAAGAGAACGTCGAGCTGACCGCCCAGCAGGTCGGTGTAAGCCGGAGCCGAGCCCTTGTACGGCACATGCTGGATGTCGATGGCCGCGCGCTGCTTGAACATCTCCATCGTGAGGTGCTGGAAGGACCCGGCGCCGCCGGAGCCATAGCTCAGCTTGCCAGGCGCGGCTTTCGCGGCTGCGATCAGGTCTTGCACGGTCTTGTATCTGGAGTCGGCCGCAACCACCAGCACCTGCGCCACGCCGGCCACGTTCATGATCGGCGTGAAGTCCTTGCGCGGGTCGTATCCCGCCTTCTTGTAGAAGTGTGGCGCGACCGCCATGGGCCCGCTCGAGCCGAGCAGCAGCGTGTAGCCGTCGGCGGGCGAGCCCGCGGCCGCCTTGCTGCCCAGCGTGCCGCCGGCGCCGCTCTTGTTCTCGACGACAACCGTCTTGCCCCATTGCCGCGTCAGCCCGTCGCTGAGCAGGCGGGCCAGGACGTCGCCGGACTGACCTAGCGTGAACGGCACGATGATGGTGACGGGCTTGCTCGGGTAGCCCTCGGCCAAGCTTTGAGCAAACACCAGGCCGGGCGCTGTGGCAAGGCTGAGAACAAGGGAGCAGACAAGGGTGCGGCGCTGCATGGGGATGGCTCCTCGAAGGCGGCTGCGAAGATATGTACTACAACTTTATAGGTTGGTACATATGCTAAGCGCCTGAAAACGCGCTGTCAAGCGAAAGCCCGCGCAGGACTCGGTGGCTAGACTGAGCGATCGTTGTGCCACTCGCCCCGTGCCCTATCGTGTCCGTCACCCTCTATCAGCAGATCGCGCAAGACTTGGTCGGGAAGGTTCGCTCCGGCGAGCTGCCGGTGGGCTCTTTGCTGCCCACGGAACTGCAGCTCATGGAGGCCTACGGCGCCAGCCGCAACACGGTGCGGTCGGCGCTGGATCGACTGCAGGACATGGGCATGATCTCGCGCCGCCGCAACCGCGGCACGATGGTCGAAGCCCCACCGGCGGCGGGCACGTTCACGCAGTCGATGTCGACGCTCGAAGACCTCGTGTCGTTGGCGCAGACGGCGCAGCGCAATGTCGAAGGCGGCGGCGAAGTCGTGCTCGACATCAACTCCGCGCGCGAGCTGCGCTGCCCGCCCGGATCGCGTTGGCTGCACATCGCCATGACCCGCCGCCAGCAGGGCGCGGCGCTGCCGCTGGTGTGGACCGACGCCTACGTCGACCCGCACTACAAGAACGTGCGGCGCCTTGCCGCCAAACATCCCGACATGCTGCTCGGCGACCTGATCGAAACGCACTATGGACGGCCCATTGCCACCGTGGAGCAGACCGTCTCCGGTTGCGCGATCGATGACAGGCTGGCCGACAAACTCGAGGCCAAGACGGGATCGCCCGGGCTCAAGATCCTGCGGCATTACCGCGATGGCGCGCGCGTGGTCGTGCTGGCCACCCGGTCCGTCTATCCGGCAGACCGCTACTCGCTCACCACGACGTTGGTCAGAACGAAGGAAGCGCCTCGCAAGGAATAGGCGCAGCGGTTGTCGGCGAGCTG
>NZ_JACDCW010000097.1 GCF_013817345.1 Methylibium sp. | reverse complement strand
CAGCACCTCGGCGCCGGAGAAGAAGCTCACGCCGTACGCCACCGAATAGCCGACGAAGAAATAAGCGATGGTCGAGACCGCGAAGTCGACCAGTATCTTGACCAGCGCATTGACCTGGTTCTTCGCGCGCACGGTCCCCAGTTCCAGGAAAGCGAAACCGGCGTGCATTGCCAGCACCATGATTGCGCCGAGCAGGATGAACAGGGCGTCGCTGCCGTGCTTGACTTGATCCATCGAAAGTTCTCCCCACCGACGCCGCGGCGGGCGGAATGCACCACCGGCGAACAAGGCGCACCGGGTTAGCAAGGCCCATGCCGATATTGGTGCAGGGCTGGCCTTCCTCGCAAGGGACCGGTGGCGCATGAGCGCCTTGCGTTGGTGCATGCGCGCACCAAATACGGTTGAGCGCGAGCCGTTGTGGTGCGACGATTCAATTGCGGACCTCGGCGCAGTTCGCCGCGTGCCCGCATCAACGCCCTGTTGATGGCGCCGCCGCGCGTACAGCAGCGCTACTGCCCAGTAGCCGGCGCTTCGCGCCGCGGCCGCTGCGAACCGGCATGCGCAGGTGCGAGCCGTGTGCGGTCTGCGCTGTGTACAGCGCGCGCCAGTTGCGGGGCGCGTTCCTCCACGGCCGGCGCGAACACCTCGGTGACCAGCAGCGCGTGGCCGCGACGCACGTAAACCGCCCGCCGCGCCCAGAGCTCCTCACCGCTCCAGTGTTGATCGGTCGCGCGCCGCCAGGCGGCCGCCTGGCGGCGGCCCGATGCGCTGCTCAAGTTGATGCGGGTGTAGGCGAGGGGCGAGCGTCGCACGCCGGCGTCTTGAAACAGCAGTTCGGCAAGGGGGCGGGTGCCCAGGCCGGTGAGGGCGCGCCAAGGACCTTTCAACGACGCCGGCTCGACGACGGTGCGCGCGCTGATCAGCGGCCGGCCGTCACAGCGCAGGATCACCTCGCGCACATGAACGCGCTGGCCCGGCGCCAAGCCGAGCGCCAGGGCCTCGTCTCGGCTCGCGCGGCCCGCGCGCTGGCAGGTGCGCTGCACCGTGAGCGATCCGAAGACACGTGCGATCTGGGCGCTCAGCGAGCCGGGCGCGCTGAGCCAGCGGGCCAGCGCGCGGGAGCGGGGAAGACGAGAACACCAGTCGGGCATGGTCGGAGACGCGAAGCCGCGCATTGTGGCTCTCGACCCGAACGTGGCTGGAAAGCGGTCGGCCGCGCTTGCATTCCGATGCTTCGTGTCGCCCCCTCCGATCGCGTGGCCTCCGAAGCGTGCCAGATGTCACGCTGAAGTGAAGGTGCCGATCGGCGCGAGGGTAGTCATTTGTTACGACGGGCAGAATGAGGCCGTCCAGACACGAAGGCTTCAATGAAATTCCTGCAGCGATTGCGTCGCCGCCTCGAGCGTCCCGGTTCGGTCAGCGCCGCGCCGGAATTCGAGACGACCAGCATGCTTGCAGCCCAGCTCAAGAAGCCGGTTGAAGAGCGGCCTGTCGAAATCACTGCCTTGTCGAAGAAATGGTTGATGGGCTTGCCCCGCGAGGTTCGACCCATGCAGTTGGCGCAGCGCCATGCCCGCGTCGTCAATCAGCTTGCGCTGTGCTGGAGGGACCACGAACTGACGGAACGCGTTCTTTCTTCCCTGATCGTGGACCAGCGCGGCGGGCGCCAGGGGTTTGCGGCCGAGGTGCTGGGGGAACTGATGAACCTGCGCGAGTTCCATGCCGACCGCAAGGACGGCGGCGACGAACAAGATGCCCTGTGGGCGGACAGCACGCTGGCCATCGCCGACAGATAGGGGCGCCACAAAAGCCAAGGGCCACCCGGGGGTGGCCCTCTTTGCTTCCGGACACTGCACTCGCGTGCAGCGACGGGGTCTGGCGCCGGTGACGGGTTCCGGGCTCCGCCCAATGGTGCGGTCGGTTTGTCGCCTTGGTGAAGAGAGTGTGCCGGTCCGTCGTGCGCGGCGGTCGTCGGATCAAAGGTGAAAAGCCGGCTCAGTTCGCTGCATCGGCAGCGTGCCGGCACGCTCAGTCGGCGGGCCGGCGTGGCACGGTCTCTCCGGATAATCCCCCGGATGAACTCTTCCTCTGCTCGAACGCCGCCGCCAGGCGCCGCTGTCCCCGCTACCGGAGCGGCGCCCGCCGGCCCGGCGTCCTTCAGCGCACTGCCGCTCCCGCCTGCCGTGCTCGCCAATCTGGAACAGCTCGGCTATCGGCACATGACGCCGATCCAGGCGGCCAGCCTGCCGCTCGCGCTGGCCGGCCACGACCTGATCGCCCAGGCGCAAACCGGCAGCGGCAAGACGGCGGCGTTCGCGCTGGCGCTGCTCGACCGGCTGAACCCGCGCCGGCGGGCGGTGCAGGCGCTGGTGTTGGTGCCGACGCGCGAGTTGGCCGACCAGGTCACGCAGGAGATCCGCCGCCTGGCACGAGCCGAGGAAAACCTGAAGGTGCTGGCCCTGGCCGGCGGCGCCGTGATCCGCACGCAGCTCGCCAGCCTCGAGCATGGCGCGCATGTCGTCGTGGGCACGCCGGGGCGGCTGCTCGATCACCTGCAGCGCGGCAGCCTCGCGCTCGATGCGCTGAACACGCTGGTGCTCGATGAGGCCGATCGCATGCTCGACATGGGCTTCTTCGACGACATCGCCACGGTGGCCAAGGCCTGCCCGAAGGAGCGCCAGACACTGCTTTTCTCCGCCACCTATCCGCCGGGCATTGTCAAGTTGAGCCAGCAGTTCCTGCGCCAGCCGAAGGAAGTGAAGCTCGTGCAGCAGCATGCCGGTGCCACCATTCGCCAGCGCTGGTACGAGGTGCGCGAGAACGAGCGGCTGCATGCCGTGTCTTTGCTGCTGGACCACTACCGCCCGGCGAGCAGCCTGGCCTTTTGCAACACCAAGCAGCAGTGCCGCGATCTGGTCGCGGTGCTCTCGGCCCAGGGCTTCGAGGCGCTGGCCCTGCATGGCGACCTGGAGCAGCGTGAGCGCGACCAGGTGCTGGTGCAGTTCGCCAACCGAAGCTGCTCGGTGCTGGTCGCAACCGACGTGGCGGCGCGCGGCCTGGACATCGCGCAGCTGGAGGCCGTGATCAACGTCGACGTGACCCCCGAGCCGGAGTTGCACATCCACCGCATCGGCCGAACCGGCCGCGCCGGTGAGGTCGGTTGGGCGCTGAGCCTGGCCAGCCTCGACGAGATGGGGCGCGTGGGCAACATCGAACTGCTGCAGGGTCGCGAATCGGAGTGGCACCCGCTCGGCGAGCTCAAATCCAGCGGCGAGGGCAAGTTGCTTGCGCCGATGGTCACCCTGCAGATCCTCGGCGGGCGCAAGGAGAAGATCCGCCCGGGCGACGTGCTGGGCGCGCTCACCGGCGAGGCGGGCTTCGCCGCCGCGCAGATCGGCAAGATCAATGTCGTGGAGTTTTCGACCTACGTGGCGGTGGAGCGGGGCATTGCGCCCGATGCGCTGCGGCGTCTGAACGAGGTCAAGGTCAAGGGCAAGCGAGTCAAGGCGCGACGGCTCAGCGACGCGCCGGCCTGAGCGCTGCGCGGCAATCCCTGCGCTGCGCTCGGGCGGATCGATTTGCGACACTCCCGGCACCTGACGCAAGGAGGCATGGCGTGACTCACCGGTTCTCGACAACGATCTTTTCCGCGGTGCTGGCGCTCGGCGCGCTTGGCTCGCTCGCCGGGCCGGTGGCCGCGCAGACGGGTGCGAAGGAAGACGCACGGCAGTACGTGGCCTTCGTCGAAGATTTCGTCGGCCTTTGCGTCTCGCGCAACGGCGTGCAGATCCTGGTGAAGAACACCCATCCGAACCGCACGCTGCGCGTGTGGCTGGACCGCTACCACATGGGCACCGGCACGGGCGATCGCTCGCGCTCGGTGTTGAAGCCGGGTGGCGAGCCCGAGCCGCTCGGCTGCTCGCGCAGCCTGTCGGGTCCGCAGGAATGGCGCATCGTGCGGGCGGCCTTCGTGGACTGAGAGGCCGGCTGTGCGCCGGTGTATGCGCGCTGTGGAACGGTGGCGTCGAGGCCGGCGGGTGACGTGCACGCTATTGCTTGCGCTCGATGAGCACGGCTATATTGCGGCTCCCCAACACTCGGCGAGTCTGAAATGGCGAAGTACGCAAGATGTGTCGCGTTGCTCGTGGCGTCGGTGATCGCCGGCCCGGGCGCTGTGGCGGTAGCGCAGCAGGCGCTGGTGCCCTCCGGGCCCAACAAGCTGCAGTTTCCCGAGGGCTATGACAAGGGCGTGCTGTACGCCACGGTGGACCGTCACGACACCAAGCAATACCGCGAGTTCTACACCAGTGCTGCGGCGGTGCAGGCGGCCAAGGACGGCAAACCCATCCCCGACGGCACCATCATCACCCTGGCCGCCTACGCGGCCAAGGTCGATGCCGAGGGCAAGCCGGTGAAGGACGCCAACGGCCGCTTCGTCAAGGACAAGCTGGTCGCGGTGAACTCCATGCAAAAGCAAAAAGGCTGGGGCGAGGACATTCCGGCCGCCGTGCGCAACGGCGATTGGGTCTACCAGTCGTTCACGCCGGAGGGCAAGGTGAACGAGAAGGCCAATCTGACCGCCTGCTACCAGTGCCACCTGCCCTTTGCGCAGGAGGAGTACCTGACCAACCTGCCCAAGCTGTCCGGCAAGTTCCCTTCGACCGCCACGGTGGCCGCGAGAAGCGGTCCGAGCGACGTGGCGATCAGCGGCTTCGCCTTCGGCCCCGGCGCCCTGAAGGTGACGGCGGGGCAGAACGTGACCTGGACCAACGCCGACGACACGCCGCACCAGATCACCTTGGCCGACGGCGGCAAGCGCAGCGGCGTGATGCTGAAAGGCCAGAGCGCCACGCTGCAATTCGACCAGGCCGGCAACATCGCCTACTTCTGCGGGCTGCATCCCGGCATGAAGGGCAGCATCGAGGTGACGGCCAAGCACTGAGGCGAGCCGTCGTCGACCCGGCCCGGCCGCGCAGCCGGGCTTTTTGTGTCCGACGCCGTGGCGCCCGGGTTGCCAAGTCACCGGCTGGCGGCACATTGCCCTGCCCGGGGCGACGGTCTGTTCGACCACCAACGGCGGCTGGCCCCCATGCTCTACTCCTCGGCCCGGGGCGTCGTCCCGCTTCGCGAGCCCTGCGCATGTCGCTTCCCGTCGTCGATGCCGACGCTCCCTTTTTCATCGTCCTGAACGCCGGCTCCGGCAAGCGGGATGCGAGCGAGACGAGAGCGGCGATCGAAACCGTGCTCGGCGAGGCGGGCCGCACATGCGAGGTGTTCGAGGTCAAGGACGCCTCGCGCCTGCAGGAGACGGCGCGTAGCGCACTCGGCAAGGCGCGCGAGCGCGGCGGCGTGGTGGTCGCTGCAGGCGGCGACGGCAGCCTCAATGCCGTGGCGCAACTCGTGCTGGGCCGCGGTTGCGCGTTCGGCGTCGTGCCGCTGGGCACTTTCAATTACTTCGCCCGCACCCACGGGATCCCGACCGACACGGCCGATGCGGCGCGCTCGCTGCTCGATGCCGTGGTGCGGCCCGTTCAGGTGGGGCTGGTCAACGACCGGCTGTTCCTGGTCAATGCCAGCCTGGGCCTGTACCCGCAGCTGCTCGAAGATCGCGAGGGCTACAAGCAGCAGTTCGGCCGCAGCCGTGGGGTCGCCTTCATCGCCGGCCTGGTGAGCGTGTTGCGCGAGCACCGCCAGTTGCGGATCCGCCTGGAGCGCCCGGGCGGCACGCGCAGCATCCGCACGCCCACGCTGTTCGTCGGCAACAACCGGCTGCAGCTCGAGCAGATCGGCATCGACGAGGCCGCGCTGATCGAGCACGGCCAGCTGGCCGCGATCACGCTGCGCCCCGTCGGCTGGCTGTCGATGCTCGGGCTGCTGGTGAGCGGTGCACTCGGGCGCCTGGGGGACGCCGACAACGTGTTCAGCTTCGGCGTCGACCGCATGACGGTGCGCCAGGCGCTGCCCTACGGACCCAAGCGCGTGAAGGTGGCCACTGACGGCGAGATCGTCTGGCTGAGGATGCCGCTGGAGTTGCGCGTTTCGCCCGAACCGCTGTACCTGCTGGCGCCGCGATCGCCCGTCTTTGAAGGCGCGCGAGCCGACGAAGCGGCGGCTCCGGATTCATGAGCGTTCTGCTGCAGATTTCCGACACCCATTTCGGCACCGAGCAGGCGCCGGTCGTGGAAGCGCTGGTGCGCCTGGCGCACGCGCAGGCGCCCGATGTGGTGGTGCTCTCGGGCGACATCACCCAGCGCGCCCGCGCTTCGCAGTTCCGCGATGCGCGGGCCTTCGTCGACCGCTTGCGCGCACCGGCGCTGCTGGTCATTCCGGGCAACCACGACATCGCGCTCTTCAACCTGGCCGCGCGCCTCTTCGCGCCCTATGCCAACCACCGGCGCGCCTTCGGTTATGAACTCGAGCCGCAGTTCGAGTCGCCCGATCTTCTCGTGCTGGCGCTCAACACCACGCGTTTCTGGCGCCACACCGACGGCGAGGTCTCGGCCAAGCAGATCGAGCGTGTGGCCCGCCGCCTCGGCGCGGCGCACGCTGCGCAACTGCGCATCGTCGTGGTTCACCAGCCCGTGGCCGTCACGCAGGCGTGCGACGAGGAGAACCTGCTGCACGGGCGCGAAGCGGCGGTTCGGCGCTGGGCCGAGGCAGGCTGCGATCTCATCCTGGGAGGTCACATTCACTTGCCTTTCGTGCTGCCCCTGAGCGAGCGCTACGCGCTGCTCCCGCGCGAGATGTGGGCCGTGCAGGCGGGCACCGCGGTTTCGGCGCGCGTGCGCGGCGATGCACCCAATTCGGTCAACCTCATTCGCCACGGCACGACTCGCCGGCGCTGCCGCATCGAGCGCTGGGATTACAGCGCCGGGCGGCAGGCCTTCGAGTGCGTCCACGGCCTCGAAGTCGGCGCGGCGTGCGAGCCGGGTGGACGCTGAAGACGCAGCCCTCGTGGCGCTCGCGCACGGGCTCGGTGAGCACGCGCTGTCGGCATTCGGCCTGACGCCGTGGCCGGCGTGCTGCTCGTGCGCCGGCGCACAGACCTGGCTCTCGCGTGAGTGATGGCAATGGGGCGGCAATGCGCTGCTCAACGTCACGCTGCATCGCGAGCATCGAGGCGACACGCTGGTACCGGAGCACCCGAGTGCCGAAAGGCTGAGCGCACAGCCCCGGGGCGCTCTCGATCCGACGACTTCTTCAGGCTGCCTCTGGCGGCTCGGGCAGAAGGCGTGCGGTCTCGGTTTTCACGACGGCGTAGCACTCGCAGACCCGTGCTTCGAGCCCGTGCCGGTCGATGACGCCGATGCGGCCGCGGTGGCATTCGATCAAGCCGCGCCTGCGCAGCCGGCCGGCGGCCTGCGTGATGCCTTCGCGACGCACGCCGAGCGAGCCGGCGATCAGCTCGTGCGTCGTCGTCAGTTCGACGTGCGGCGAACGGTCCAGGCTACCGAGCAGCCAGCGGCATAGCTGCTGCTCGAGTGAATGATGGCGGTTGCACACGGCGGTCTGCGCCATCTGCATCATCAAGGTTTGCGTGTAGCGCAGCAGCAGGTGCGTCGCGGCTTCGCCGCGCTCGAACTCCTGCTTGAGCCACTGGGCGTCGATGCGCCAGGCGTGGCCTTCGCCCCGAACGACCGCGCGGTGCAGCCCGCCCTCGGCGCCCATGAAGATGCCGATGCCGATCATGCCCTCGTGGCCGATGGCGGCGATTTCGGTGCAACTGCCGTCCTGGTTGCCGCACAGCAGCGAGACGATCGCGGTGGTCGGGAACCAGGCCGATTGCGCGGGCGCGCCGGCTTCGTGCAGCGTGGCGCCGAGCGGCATAGCGACCTGTTCGAGCCGTGAGTGCAAGCGTTGCCGGGCCGCCGCGGGCAGCATGGAGAGCAGCCGGTTCGGTCGCCACTGTTGTACGGCGAAGGGGCTGCGGCGCAGTGCGGCCTCGTGGCTCGGCCCCGCGTGAGGGTCGGGCAGCAAGCCCACGGACGCATCGATCGCAGGCTCGATGCTCAGGGGCTCGCCGCCGTCGCCGAGCGGGATGCCGCCGTGCCCTGCGCCCGCTGTGCGTATCGAGCGTGCCAAGTCCTTGTGCATGGGGCTCCTGTCGATCTTCACGCGGGATCGCGCGTGCCGGCACCTTATCGACGCCGCATGACAGCGTCGCTAGGTCCGCGCCGCGAGGGGCTGTAAGGCTTTTCCCACGTGGAGCTTCAGCTTACGCCTGGAAGGGTGAGCATGTGCAACAGGCTTGATGGAACCGATGTTGCGGTCCCTGCCGCCGATGCCGGCACCGGCCGTTCGCTGCCGCACGGTGTTCAGTCGGCGAGGCGACGACCATCGCCGCACGCGGCGGCTTCTTCGAGCCGGCGCCCGTCGAAATGCCCAACCCTTGAAGGAGCGCTCCATGAGCCGAATCATCTACATCGTTGGTCTGATCGTCGTCGTCGTCGCGGTGCTTTCGTTCTTCGGCCTCGGTTGAGGTGCTGGCGGGTAGCCGCCATGCGTCGGTTCACGCAGGCGTAGCGGGTGCGTGGGTGAACACCAGCAGCAGATTGTTGGCCGGCATCGACAGGCGGTCGCGCAGCACCATGCCCGCCGTGACGGCCGCTTGCGCCACGTCTGCCAGCCGCCGCAGCCCCCAGGCCGGGTCACGGCCGCGCAGATCGGCGTCGAAGGCGAGGTTGCTTGGTGCCGTGGGTGCATCGTCGACGAGGTAGGGTCCGTAAGTCAGGAGCAAGCCGCCGGGCGCGAGGTTGCGCGCGGCGCCGGCCATGAGACCGAGACACGCCGCCCACGGCGCGATGTGCAGCAGGTTGGCGCAGAACATTGCTGTCCAGCCCGGCTCCACGGGCCATTGCGCTGCCGTCACGTCTAGCTGCAGCGGCGCACGAAGGTTGTGCAGTCGCGAATGCGCCGACCATGCCGCAATGGAGGCGAGCGCGCCGGGGTCGGGATCGCTCGGCTGCCACGACCAGCCGGGCAGGCCGGCGGCGAAATGAACGGCGTGCTGGCCGGTTCCGCTGGCGATCTCCAGCGCCGAGCCCTGCGGCGGCAGCAATTGCACCAGCGCTTCGAGGAGGGCTTGGCGGTTGCGCTCGGCCGCGGGGCTGTGGCGCAGGGTGTCGTCGGAAGGCATAGGGCGCCGGCGGGGCGGCTGGGTTGCAAGGAAATCGAAAGCTTAAGGCGAGTCGACGCGGCCGGCCGTCTGCCCCGCGCCGTTGTCCCCCTCGGGCCGTTACGATCCCGCTCGGCGCGCCGCACTGAAAAGTCTTGCCGGGCAAGGGCATCGTGCCGTGCCGGCGAGCGCCGTTTCGCACAAGGAAGAATCTCGATGGCCTCCAGCCTGCTCTTGCTGATCGACGACATCGCCACCGTGCTCGACGACGTGGCGTTGCTCACCAAGGTGGCCGCCAAGAAGAGCGCTGGCGTGCTCGGCGACGACCTCGCGCTCAATGCGCAGCAGGTGTCCGGCGTGAAGCCCGACCGTGAGCTCCCCGTCGTGTGGGCGGTGGCCAAGGGCTCCGCGCTCAACAAGCTCATCCTGGTGCCGGCGGCGCTGGCGATCAGTGCCTTTGCGCCCTGGGCGGTGACGCCGATCCTGATGATCGGCGGCGCCTTCCTGTGCTACGAGGGCTTCGAGAAACTGGCGCACCGATTCCTGCACGACCCCAAGGAAGATGCAGCCCGCCATGCGGTCCTCGTCAACGCGCTGGCCGATCCGGCGGTCGACGTGGTCGAGGTGGAGAAGGACAAGATCAAGGGCGCGGTGCGCACCGACTTCATCCTCTCGGCAGAGATCATCGCGATCGCGCTCAGCACCGTGGCCGCCTCGCCCTTCGTCACACAGTTCGGCGTGTTGACAACGGTTGCCGTGCTCGTGACGGTGGGGGTCTACGGTTTGGTCGCGGGCATCGTGAAGCTCGACGACGGCGGCCTGTACCTGAGCAAGCGAAGCGGCACCGGTGCGCTGGCGCGGGCGCAGCGCGCGTTCGGGCGCGGCATCGTCGCCGCGGCGCCTTACATGATGAAGACGCTCTCCATCGTCGGCACAGCCGCGATGTTCCTGGTGGGCGGCGGCATCATCACGCACGGCATTCCCGCGCTGGACCACGCGATCGACGCGCTTGCTGCCCACGCGGCCACGTGGCCGGCTGTCGGCGGCGTGCTCGCGGCGATCGGGCCGACATTGCTCGACGCCGTGGTCGGCATCGTGCTGGGTGCCTTGGTGGTGGCCGTCGTGAGCGTCGTCAAGCGGGTCATCGGCGGCGGCGACAAGAAGCCGCAGCTGTCCTGAGCACGCACTGCGGTCCGCTTACCCCGGCGGCTCGTAGCCGGCGGCGTCGCGCCGGCACTGCGCCTGCAAGGCTGCCCATCCCTCGGCTCCGAGCACGCGCAAGCTGACGAGGTTGTTCTCGTAGATCGCCGACGCCTCCGGAAAAGCAGCGACGGCGCGGTCGACGCTGGCCTCGCGCAGCAGGTGCAGCGTCGGATAAGGCGAGCGGTTGGTCGCGTTGGTCACGTCGTTCGCCTTGGTGCCGGCGAAGCGGTAGTGCGGATGAAAGCTCGCGACCTGCAGCACGCCCTCCAGGTCCAGATTTGCGAGGGCGTCGTCCGCAACCTGCAGGAAATCGTTGTAGTCGGCGAAGTCGCCGAGCACCTGCGGATGGATCAGCAAGGTCGTGTCGATGCGGGCCGGATCAGCGGCAACCAGCGCGTGCATCTCTGCAACCAGCGCTTCGAGCAGCGCTTCGGCATCCGTCGCCTCGGTCACCGCATAGCGGATCTGGCGCTTGATCTGCACCGCACGGGCGAAGGGACACAGGTTCAGACCGATGACCGCGCGCTCGACCCAGGCGCGCGTCTCGGCGATCACCCGTTCGGGGTGCGGGGCTTGCGGTACTTTTCGAGCTTGCATGGCGATTTGTCGCGGGCCGTTGCGTCCTCAGCGGCCGCGAATGTCGAGCAGCTCGACTTCGAAGTGCAGCGTCGCGTTTGGCGGGATTACGCCGCCGCCGGCCCCGCGCGAGCCATAGGCGATGGCCGGCGGGCAGGTCAGCCGGGCCTTGCCGCCGACCTTCATGCGCTGCAGGCCTTCGGTCCAGCATGGGATCACGCCGTTCAGCGGGAACGCGGCGGGCTCGCCGCGGCTGTGCGAGCTGTCGAACTCCTTGCCGCCAGGCAGTGTGCCGCGGTAGTGGACCCGCACCACGTCGCTCGGGGCCGGGGTCGCGCCAGAGCCTTCCTGCAAGGAACGGTAGACCAGCCCGCTGGGCAGCACCACGGCGCCGGCTTCGCGGGCGGCGCCGGCGGCGGCGTCGGACGGGGCCTGAGCGGCGGCAGCACTCGTCAGGGCGATCAGGAAGGCGGCAGGAATCAGGGCTCTCAAGGCAGGCTCCGCGGGTTCAGGGGCGCCAATGATCGGCTCAGTCGGCGAACGCCGCAAACACGGCAGCGGTGAGGCCGCTCGCGGTGGCGAAGCCTCGTGAATAACACAAGCGCGCGATGCAGAGAAGCGATGCATGTTGCGACAGGCGACACCGGATCGTCACAGCCTTGCCATGCCGTGCGCATTAAGGTCGCGCTTCCTTTCCACGCCACATCGCCCGCCCATGCATTCACTGCCCTGCCGTCCCCGCTTTTCGACCTTTCACCGCCTCGTTCTCGTCGCATTGTTCGGCGCCGTGTTGAGTGGCTGCGGCGGAGGTGGCGGCGACACCGACGTCGCCGGCGCCGACCCGGCCGAAGAAACCAGCCGCGCCACCGCCGCGGCCGTGGTGAGCAGTAACAGCGGCCCGGCCGCAGGTTATTCGCAGGGCCGTTGCGCGGTGCCGGCCGCCGCGCTGGCGGTCGACACCTCGAGACCGACCCGCGTGGTCGGCACCGGCACGCCGGCTAGCTGCACCTCGGACGCGGTGGTCAACGCCGTGGCGCAGGGCGGCATCATCAAGTTCAACTGCGGCGCCAATCCGGTGACCATCACGATGAGTCGCACCGCCAAGGTCTTCAACAACAAACCCGATGTGGTGCTCGACGGCGCCGGCAAGGTCACGCTGAGCGGCGGCGGTAAGGTGCGTGTGCTCTACCAGAACACCTGCGATCCAAAGCAGGTCTGGACCTCGTCGCGCTGCGACATCCAGGACACGCCGCGCCTGACCGTGCAGAACCTCACCTTCGTCGACGGCAACTCGGCGGGTCAGAGCTACGGCGAGAGAAGCGTGTACGGCGGCGGTGCGATCTACGTTCGCGGAGGGCGGTTTAAGATCGTCAACAGCCGCTTCTTCCGCAATGAATGCGAAGCTACCGGGCCGGACGTCGGCGGTGGCGCGGTGCGCGTCTTCGGCAACTCGCCGCAGGCGCCGGTGTACGTGACCAAGACCAGCTTTGGCGGCGCCTCGGGCTACGGCAATAGCTGCTCCAACGGTGGCGCCCTCAGCGGACTGCACGCCTCGTTCAGCATCCACAACAGTCTTTTCAGCCACAACCGGGCGATCGGCTACGGCGCCAACCCCAAGCGCTCGGGCACGCCCGGCGGCGGCAGCGGCGGCGCGATCTATCAGGACGGCAACACCATCCGACTCGGGATGTGCGGCAACCACCTGCGCAACAACACCCACAACGAAGGCGGGGGCGCGATGTTCTTCGTGAGCAACAACCGGACCGGCACCATGTCGATCACCGATTCGCTGATCGAGGCCCATCTCAAGGGCCGCTTCGAGACGGCCGGGCTGCCGGGCATCTTCATCCTCGCGAAAACCGGGCAGCCGGTGATCACGCGGTCAACCATCCGGCGCTGAAGCGGGGACTGCGCGCACGACTCGTCCTTGCGTGCGCAGCAAGGTTGTGCTTTTGTCTGACGCAACCTGCAGAGTGGCCAGATGCACGGCATGACAGACTCCGCTCGCCGCGCCTTGCCGGCGGCTGAACGGCGGTGTCATGACTCTTCTGCTCGCGCCCATGGAAGGGCTGCTCGACTTCACCTTGCGCGACATCCTCACGCGCGCCGGTGGCATCGACCGCTGCGTGTCCGAGTTCATCCGCGTCACCGGCACGCTGTTGCCTGAGCGCGTGTTCACGCGCATCGTGCCCGAGCTGCTGAACGGCGGGCGCACGCGGGCCGGCGTGCCGGTGCATGCGCAACTGCTCGGCTCCGACCCGGTCTGCCTTGCCGAGAATGCGGCGCGTCTGGCGGCGCTCGGCCCGGCCGGCATCGACCTGAATTTCGGCTGCCCCGCCAAGGTGGTGAACCGCCACGGCGGCGGCGCGGCCCTGCTGCAGGACCCGGAGCTGCTCGGGCGCATCGTCGCCGCGGTGCGCCGCGCCGTGCCGGCGCCCATGCCGGTCTCGGCCAAGATGCGGCTGGGTTTCGACGACGACGCGCGCGCGGTCGAATGCGCGCAGGCCATCGCGGGCGGCGGAGCCGGTGAGCTGGTCGTGCATGCGCGCACCCGGGCGCATGGCTACCGCCCGCCGGCTTACTGGGAGCGCATTGCCGACATCCGCGGTGCCATCGACATTCCGGTCATCGCCAACGGCGAGATCTGGACGGTGGACGATGCCCTGCGCTGCCGGGCCGCGTCGGGCTGCCATGCGCTGATGCTCGGCCGCGGTGCGGTGGCGGATCCGGGGCTGGCGCTGGCCATCGCCGCACACGGCCGAGTAGAGAGCGCCGGCGTGCCGGCCGGCCTGGCCTGGCCGGCGGTGCTGCCGCTGCTGCGCGAGTTCTGTGCGCTCGTGGCTGTTCACATTGCGCTGCCGCGCCACCGCGCCGGGCGGCTTAAGCAGTGGCTCCACTATCTGCGTCGCCGCTACCCGGAGGCCGAACTCGCCTACGCCGCGGTGCGCACGCTCGAGGACCCGCAGGCGCTCAGCCAGCAGCTATTCGGCCCGGACGCAATGCCCGCCTGATCGCCGTTGCCCCCTGCTGCCGGGGTTGTTCAGGCGACCCCCACGAGCACACGCCGCAACGCCTTGACAAATATTCGTTGATCGGCAGGCCGGCCTCGATTACGCTCGCGCTGCCAAAAATTCACGCTTTCGCAGACCGGGCAGCGATTGGGCGCTGCTCGGCGGCAAGGCAAAAGGAGAGTCGAGTGGGAGATGCCTTTGTGAGGCAGGGAGACCTGCAGGACATAGAGAGCTACCCGGAGTGGGCGCAGGAAATGGTGGCCGCCTGTGCCGCTTCCCGCGAACGGGTGACTTCCCACGAACTGTTCCACCGCATGCGCGAGGCGCGGCTCGACGAGGCACAGACCCACGCCTTTCTCGTCAGCGGCTGGCCGGTGGTCGAGCAGTTTCCGCAGTACATGGCGCTCAACCTGCTCAAGGTCCAGTACGGCCGCACGCGCGGTCATGATCTGGCCCGGCGCTTCCTAATCCGCAACATCCGCGTCGAGCAGAACCACGTCGATCACTGGATCGAGTGGTCGGCCGCCAGCGGCGTGAGCCGCGACGAGCTGTTCGAGGGCAAGGTGCCGCTCGAAACCCATGCGCTCGGCCACTGGTGCTGGCATACCTGCGAACGCGATGCGCTGGCTGCCGCCATGGCTGCCACCAACTACGCGATCGAAGGCGCCACCGGCGACTGGTCGGCCTTCGTCTGCTCGTCCGACGTATACGAGAACAGCTTCGAGCCCGACGTGCGCGCCAAGGCCATGAAGTGGCTCAAGCTGCACGCCCGCTACGACGACTCGCACCCCTGGGAAGCGCTGGAGATCGTCTGCGCGATCATGGGCACCGACCCGACGCAGCGCGGCGTTGCACTGATCCGCAACAACGTGCTCAAGAGCTACGAGTACATGCGCCTCACGCTCGACCACGTGCTGAGCATGCGCCACGCCGGCGCCCGCCCCGACAAGGCGGTGGTGCAAATGCCGGCGCTCAAGCGCGCCTGACGCACTGGCCACAACGCGCACCGCCGGCCGAGCGCACGCTCGGCCGGCGGTTTGCGCTTCAGGGCCGCTCCGAACTGCTGCCGTACTTGCGGTTGCGCTCGAGCCACAGGTCGGCGTTCTTGATGCCCAGCCGTTCGGGGTCGAACACCGGGTCCACGCCGGCCTTCTTCTGCGCCTCGTAGTCCTTCAGTGCCAGCAAGGCGGGCTTCTGGATGATGAGGATGGCGATGATGTTGAGCCAGGCCATCAGGCCCACGCCGATGTCGCCCAGGTCCCAGGCCACGCCGGCGCTGCGCACCGCGCCGTAGGTGACCGCCCCGATCACCATGAACTTGAGCACCAGCAGCATCCACGGCCGGTGGATCTTGCGGTTGATGTAGGCGATGTTCGTCTCGGCCATGTAGTAGTAGGCGACGATGGTCGTGAAGGCGAAGAACATCAGCGCCAGCGCCACGAAGCTCGCACCGAAGCCCGGCAGCACCGATTCGACTGCGGCCTGCGTGTAGCCGGGGCCAGTCTCCATGCCGGGCAGGTTGTTCACCAGCATCGACTTGTCGGGCCCCTGCACGTTGTATTGCCCGGTCGACAGGATCATGAACGCGGTGGCCGAGCACACCAGCAACGTATCGACGTATACCGAGAACGCCTGCACGTAGCCCTGCTTGGCCGGATGCGACACCTCGGCCGCCGCGGCCGGGTGCGGGCCGGTGCCCTGGCCGGCCTCGTTGGAATAAACGCCGCGCTTCACGCCCCACTCGACCGCCAGGCCGAGCATTGCGCCGAAACCGGCCTCCAGGCCGAAGGCGCTCTTGAAGATGAGCGCGACGACGCCCGGCAGCTGATCGATGTTGATGATGGTGATGACCAGCGCCACCAGGATGTAGGCCAGCGCCATGAACGGCACCACCACCCCGGCGAAGGCGGCGATGCGCTTGACGCCGCCGAAGATGATGAAGCCGAGCAGC
>NZ_JACDCW010000184.1 GCF_013817345.1 Methylibium sp. | reverse complement strand
CTGTACGCCGGTCTGGCCGCCGGGGTCGCCCTGCCTTACGAATGCGGCAGCGGCACCTGCGGCACCTGCAAGGCGCGGCTGCTCAGTGGCGAGATCGACGATGCCTGGCCGGAGGCGCCGGGCCGCAAGTTCCTCAAGGGGCCGGACGAGTTCCTGATGTGCCAATGCAGCGCGCGCGGCGACCTCGCGCTGGAGGTTGCCGCCTTCGTGCAGGACGTCGAAGCCGGCGCCTTCATCCCTCGAACCATCGAGGGCGTGGTGCGCTCGTCGGAGCTGCTGACCCACGACGTGATGGAACTTGACATCGACCTCGATGCGCCGATGGAGTTCGATGCCGGCCAGTTCGTGCTCATCCGCGTCCCCGAGATCGAGGGCTACCGCGGCTGGTCGATGGTCAACTACGAGCGCAACACCGCGTCGCTGCGTTTCGTGGTCAAGAAGAAGATCGGCGGCCGGCTTTCGGACTGGCTGTTCGCCGAGCCCCGCGCGGGCGCGCAGGTGGAGATCTTCGGCCCGCTCGGCAGCGCGACCTTCTATCCTTCGCTGGACAAGAACCTCCTGTGCATCGCCGGCGGCAGCGGCATTGCGGGAATGATGTCGATCCTGTCGCGCGCCGCGCAGGCGAACTACTTTGCCGAGCACACGGGCGACGTGTTCTTCGGTGTTCGAACGATGAAGGACGCGTTCTTCTTCGACGAGTTCTCCCGCCTGCGCGAGACCTGTGGCGACAAGCTGAAGGTGACGATCGCACTCTCGGAGGAGAGCGCCTCGTTTAGCAGCGAGCATCCGCTGATCGCCTTCGACACCGGCTTCGTCCACGAAGTGGCCGGGCGCGCGATGCAGGGCCGCTACGAGGGCGTGCGGGCGTACCTGGCCGGCCCGCCGCCGGCCGTCGATGCCACCGTGCGCATGCTGCTGATGGCCCGAATGTCCACGGCCAACATCCGCTACGACAAGTTCAGCTGAGAAGGCGCCGCATGAACCGCACCCGAATCTGCAGCGCCAGTGAGATCCCGCCGAACGGGATGAAGAGCTACGACACGGACATCGGCGTCAAGGTCCTCGTGGTCAACACGGGCGACACCTTCTACGCCTACCAGGGCCTGTGCCCGCACCAGGACGTGTGCCTCGACGAGGGCTTCTTCGACGGCTCCGTACTCACCTGCCACCAGCACCTGTGGCAGTGGGACATCACCACCGGCGAGGCCGTCGGCCTGGCCGAGGCGCCGCTCGAGCGCTACGACCTGCAGCACGAGGGCGGCGAGATCTTCGTCGTGCAGGCGAGCGCGCTCAAGGTGTCCGAACTGTTCAAGGGCGTGCCGGATGCAGCGATCACGCGGCTCGACGGCCTGGCGCGCCGCGAGGAGCACGACGCGCAGAGCACGCTCTACAGCATGGGCGACCCGGCCGACGACCTGTACGTCCTGGAATCGGGCCGCGTCGAGTTCGTGATCGGCCGCGATGACCGCACCAGCATGGCCGGTTTCATGCTGAAGAAGGGCGAGGTGTTCGGCTGGGCGGCCCTGCTCGAAGACCACCCGAAGCGCATCGCCAAGGCCGAGTGTCTCGAGAAGTCGTCGGTGCTGCGGCTCAACGGCGAAGAGGTTCTGAAGGTGCTCGCCGAGGAACCGATGGCGGGCTATCTCGTGATGAAGCAGCTCTCGACATTGATCACCAAGCACCTCAGGCCGTCGGGCGGCAAGTAACGGGCCGCCGACCCGCGGTATTGCGACAAGAACAACACACGACCCAACCGAAGAGTCGACCACGAAGCGACCGAACGCATTCTTCCAGCCATCGCCAGTCGAGTTCGTACCTACACAACAGGAGACAAGCATGACGTTCAGCATCAATCGCTTCCGCAGGGTCGCCGCGCACGCCGCCATGGCGATCGGCTTTGCCATGGCCGCGCCCAGCGTCGCCCTCGCCGCCGAGAAAGATTACGGCAAGCCCGGCGAACCGATCAACATCACGATCGGCTACCAGCCCTACTACACGGCCTCGTGGTCCGGCGTGGTGATGCGCGGCAAGAAGATGTACGAGAAGTACCTGCCCAAGGGCTCCAATGTGGAGTTCGCGATCGGCCTGCAGGGCGCGGTGATCGTCAACGCCATGCTGGCCGGCAAGCAGGACATCGGCTATGTGGGCGACATGCCGGGCATCGTCTCGACCACCAAGAACCAGGTCGCCGACATCCGCATTGTCGGCACGCTCGGCCTGAGCACCGACCAGTGCAACATCTTCCTGGCGAAGATGGATGCGCCGGACTTCAAGAGCGGCAAGGAAGCCATCCAGTGGCTCGACGGCAAGCGCGTCGCCGTGCCCAAGGGCAGTTGCACCGACCGCTTCGCGCAGGCGGTGTTCAAGAAGGAAAAGGTCGAGCCCAGTGCTTACCTGAACCAGAACATCGAAGTCATCACCAGTGGCTTTCGGGCCAACAAGCTCGACGCCGCGGTGATCTGGGAGCCGACCGCCTCGCGGCTGGTGCAGGAGGGCCTGGCCAAGCGCATTGCTTCCGGCGCCACGGTCAACGAGTTCGACGGTGGCTTCCTCACCATGCGCGCCGACCTGATCAAGCAGCGCCCCGACATCGTCAAGGCCTGGCTGAACGCGGAGCTCGATGCGCAGTTGTTCCTGGCCGACCCGAAGAACGCCATGGAAGTGGCGCGGCTCGCATCGGAACAGGCGACCGGCTTCACCGAGAAGATGATGTGGGCCTCGATGTACGGCAAGAACCCCGCGTCCGCGGGCGGTGCCGACGTGCGCCTGACCCTGCCCTACACCATCACGCCGGACGTGCAGAAGCTGATCACCGAATCGACGACCTTCCTGCACTCGATCAAGAGCATCCACGTCGACACGCTTCGCCCGGAAGCGGTGATGCCCGAGTTCACCCAGGCCATCCTGAAAGAGCGCGGCCTCACGGCGCCCATCGGCAAGGTGACCGCCATGGACGAGAGCGAGTTCAAGCAGCAGCAGTAAGCCGCGCGCAGTTGTTCTCGCGCCCGCCGCCCGACGCGCACGAACGCGTCGGCGGACGGGGCTGGTGAAACCCGCACACCGGGAGAGTCAATGGATCAGATCAGCGCCCTGCTCAGGCGGACCATGCCGTTCCAGACCGTGTCCGACGAGCTGCTCCAGGGCATCGCCAAGCTGGCGAGATGGAAATCGTATGCACGCGGCGATGTCATCTACGACGTCGGCGACTCGCCCGACGACATCTACGTCATGTCCTCCGGCAGCGTCAGTCACGCCCTGGCCCCGGAAAGCGGTGTCGAGCCGCAGGACAAGATCATGCGCAGCGGCGACGTGTTCGGCTGGGCGGCGGTGCTCGAGGGACAGCGCGGTCGCATGGCTAAGACGGTGTGCCTGGAGCGCACCGAGACGATCCAGATCGACGGCGACGAGTTGATGAAGCTCATCGAACAGTCGCCTGCCACCGGCGACGTGATCATGAGCCGCTTCGCGACCATGATCACGCGCGAGTTCTCCGCGCCGGCCCAGGTGGCCGCCCGCGTGAAGCACCCGCACTCGGCCGACAAGCCGGCCGCGCAGCAAGGCGGCGGTGGTGTGGCCACGGGCTGGGCGCTCATCTCGTTTCGCCTGGGTCAGTGGCTCAAGAGCCCACAGCCTTATCTGA
>NZ_JACDCW010000096.1 GCF_013817345.1 Methylibium sp. | reverse complement strand
GGCCGTCGCCCGGGCGGCGGCCGGCGGGCCGCGGTGGCCTTTGGCGCCGCGGCGATGCTGCGAGCCATCGGCCCGCCGGCCCGCAGCCAAAGTTCGTCGAGGTCGCTGATTTCGATGCCGCCCTGGCGGGCCAAGTCACCCAGCAACTGCCGTTTCAGCGCCCCGTCCGGCAGGGCCAGCCATAGCGGCCGTGCCTGGGCGAGGAAACGCGAGCGGCCTTCGGCGCTGCCCAGGTCGCAGCCTTCGCGCGCCACTTCGACGAGCTGGCGCGACAAGGGCACAGCCTGCTCCACGCAGTGCTCGAACGCCGCGGCGCCGTGCTCGCGCACGAAGGAATCGGGGTCGTGCTCGGGCGGCAGGAACAGGAACTTGATGCTGCGAGTGTCGCTGGCATGCGGCAGGGCGGCCTGGAGTGCCCGGCCGGCGGCTCGGCGCCCGGCGGCGTCGCCGTCGAAACTGAAAACGATGCTGTCCGTGAAGCGCAGCAACTTTTGCACATGCTCGGCCGTGCAGGCGGTGCCCAGCGTTGCCACCGCGTTCGGAAAACCGAGCTGTGCCAGCGCCACCACGTCCATATAGCCTTCGACCACGAGGCAGTAGCCGCGCTCGCGCAGCGCCTGGCGCGCCTCGTACAGGCCGTAAAGCTCGCGGCCCTTGATGAACACCGGCGTCTCCGGCGAATTCAGGTACTTGGGCTCCCCCTGGTCGAGCACGCGGCCGCCGAAGCCGACGATCTCGCCCTGCACCGAGCGGATCGGAAACATGATGCGGTCGCGGAAACGGTCATAGCGTTTCTGCTCGGGGCCTTCGTCGCCTTGCACGATGACCAGGCCGGATTCGCTCAGCAGCGGATCGTCGTAGCGGGCAAAGACGCTGGCCAACCCGCGCCAGCCATCAGGCGCATAGCCCATGCCGAAGTGCGCGGCGATTTCGCCCGTGAGGCCGCGGCCCTTGAGGTAGCCGATCGCGCGCTCGCTGGCCTTGAGTTGCTTGCGCCAGTGCTCGCCCGCCTTGCCCAGCACTTCGCTCAAGGTGGCATGGCGCTCCTTCTGAACGCGGGCGCGTTCGCGCTCCTCCGGCGTGCTGTCGTCTTCGGGCACGGTCATGCCCACCTTCTGGGCGAGGTCTCGCACGGCCTCCGGAAAATCGAGTCCCACATGTTCGGTCAGAAAGCGAAGGGCCGAGCCTTGGGCTCCACAGCCGAAGCAGTGATAGAACTGCTTGGCGGGGATGACGTAGAAGCTGGGCGATTTCTCGGCATGGAAAGGGCACAGGCCGCGGAAATCCTTTCCCGCACGCTTGATCTCGACATGACGCCCGACGATCTCAACAATGTCGACCCGGTCGAGCAGTGCGTCGATGAAAGGCTGCGGGATCACGAAGCGAGTCTAGCGACGCTGCAACAAGCCTCGGTGTTAAACGGGGTGCTCAACGCGGCGCGAGACGGATTGCCCCGTCCAGGCGGATCACCTCTCCATTAAGCATCTCGTTGGTGATGATCTGCTGCACCAGCTTGGCGTAATCGTCGGGGCGGCCCAGGCGTGAAGGGAAAGGCACGCTGGCGGCCAGGGCATCCTGCACCTCCTGCGGCATGCCGAACAGCATGGGCGTGCCGAAGATGCCCGGCGCGATGGTCATGTTGCGGATGCCAGAGCGGGCCAGATCGCGGGCGATCGGCAAGGTCATGCCGACCACGCCGCCCTTGCTGGCGGCGTAGGCGGCCTGGCCGATCTGGCCATCGTAGGCCGCCACCGACGCGGTGGAAATCAGCACGCCGCGCTCGCCGGTTGCCTCGGCTTCGTTCCTGCTCATCGCCGCGGCGGCCAGGCGGATCATGTTGAAGCTGCCGATCAGGTTGACCGTGATGGTCTTGCTGAAGACGGCTAACGGGTGCGCACCCTCCCTGCCCACCGTCTTCACCGCGGGCGCGATACCCGCGCAATTGACCAGACCCACCAGCTTGCCGAGTGCGACCGCCTTGCCAACCGCCGCTTGGCCGTCGGCTTCGCTCGCCACGTCGCATCGGACGAAGCTCGCGCCGAGTTCCTGCGCAAGCGCTTCGCCCTTGTCGGCCTGAAGATCGGCAATGACCACTTGCCCGCCTTCACGCACCAGCATGCGCGCCGTGCCTTCGCCCAGGCCGGAGGCACCACCGGTGACGATGAAGACCTTGCCTGCGATGTCCATGGCTGCTACGTGACGGTGACTGAAAGATGAAAAAAGGCCGCTGCAGCGGCCCCGGGGAAAGGCCGCGCGGCTCAGCCGAGCGCGGCCAGTGCCTGTGCGGTGATTTCTTCGACGCTGCCCAGCCCCGAGATCTTGCAATAGCGCGGCGCTGCCGCGTCACCGGTGGCGGCCCACGAAGCGTAGTAATCGACCAGCGGACGGGTCTGGCTCTGATAGACCTGCAGACGCTTGAGCACAGTGGTCTCGCGGTCGTCGTCGCGCTGGATCAGTGGCTCGCGCGTCACGTCGTCGAGGCCGTTCACCTTGGGCGGGTTGTATTTCAGGTGATAGGTGCGGCCGGACGCGACATGCACGCGCCGCCCGCTCATGCGCTCGATGATCGCTTCGTGAGGAACGTCGATCTCCAGCACCACATCGAGCTTGACGCCGGCAAGCTTCATGGCGTCGGCCTGTGGAATCGTGCGCGGGAAACCGTCGAACAGGAACCCGTTGGCGCAGTCGGCCTGTGCGAGCCGTTCCTTGACCGAGCCGATGATGATGTCGTCTCCCACCAGGCCGCCGCTGTCCATCACCTTCTTGGCCGCTATGCCGAGGGGGGTGCCCGCCTTGACGGCGGCGCGCAGCATGTCGCCGGTGGAAATCTGCGGGATGCCGAACTTCTTGCAGAGGAAGGCGGCCTGGGTGCCCTTGCCGGCGCCTGGCGCTCCCAGCAGAATCAATCGCATGCGAGTTCCTCGTCTCTTCGGGTGACCGCGCTTTGGCGCGTCGCGCGAGGTGACGGCAGCGCAGCTTGTCTCTTGTTTTTGGGTCCAGAACCCGCTTTACGGGGTCGAATCAGGATAACACGCAGCCCTGCTGCGGCCTGCCCGCGGACGGGCCGTTCAGCGCTGCGCTCGGACGAGCGCGCGCACGCGTTCCAGGTCCTGCGGCGTGTCGACGCCGGGACCCGGCCGCGCCGCGCTCACATGCACCGCGATCCGCTCGCCGTGCCACAGCACGCGCAGCTGCTCGAGCGACTCGATCGCCTCCAGCGGGCTCGGCGGCAAGCTCGGATAACGGCGCAGGAAGGCGGCCCGGTAGGCGTAGAGGCCGACGTGGCGAAGCGGCGCAGGCTGGCTCAGTGCGGTGGCTGCGTCGAGCCCGTGTGCATACCCGTCGCGCCACCAGGGCAGCGGCGCACGCGAGAAGGCCAGCGCGCGGCCTTGCGCATCGCAGATCACCTTGACCACGTTCGGATTGGCGAACTCGGCCGCGTCGTCGATGGCATGCGCCGCGGTCGCCATCACGCAGTCGGCGCGCTCGGCAAGGAGCGCGGCCACGGCCTCGATCAGCGCCGGCTCGATGAGCGGCTCGTCGCCCTGCACGTTGACGACGATCTGCTCGCCGTCGAGTCCGAGCAGGGCGCAGGCCTCGGCGAGCCGATCGCTGCCCGTGCCGTGGTCTCGGGCGGTCAGCAGCGCACGCACGCCATGCGCGGCGCAGGCTGCGACGGTGCGCTCGTCGTCGGCAGCGACCACCACCTGCGTGGCGCCGCTGCGAGCGGCACGCTCGGCCACGTGCACGACCATCGGCCGCCCGCCGATGTCGGCCAGCGGTTTGTCTGGCAGACGCGTCGAGCCCAGTCGGGCAGGAATGAGGACCGTGAAAGTCATGGAATGTGGAACGACCGACCTACGTCGACGCTGACTTGTCGGGACGGCTTGTTTACGCCGAAGGCAGGGGACTGGCCGGGGGCGCCGCCTCGTCGAGTGCGCGCGCCTCCGCCTCGAGCATCACCGGAATGCCGTCGCGGATCGGGAACGCGAGCCGGTCGGCCGCGCAGTGCAATTCGTGGTGGCCGTGCTCATGGGTCAGCGGTCCCTTGCAGATCGGGCACACGAGGAGCGCCATCAAACGGGTGTCCATGCTCATCCTTCGACTCGAGCGACGCCGCGGTGCGGTGCCAGCGCGGCATCGAGCGCGGCCAGGAAGGCCGGCTCCGGCGAGAAGTTTAACGGCGCCACCCACACCGTTGTCGCCGGCCGCTCGCGGGCCACGCGTCCGGTTTCGAGCTTGACCGCGTCCTTTTCGGTGACGATCACGTCGGCGGCATCCGCCGGCCAGGGCAGCACGTCCAGCCCGGCGTGGTCAGGCAGAGTCAACGCCTCGAAATCCAGCCCCTGGGCGCGCAGCAGCGCGAAAAAGGCTTGGGGCTGCGCGATGCCCGCACAGGCGTACAGCCGCCGTCCACGCAGTGCAGTCAGGCCGGCGGCCGTGGCCGGCCGGCCGCGCCACCAGTCGTCGAGCGCGACGGCGCCCGTCAGGCAGCGCCGCGCCACGAAGCCGGGCAGCGGGGTGCTGGGTGCCGGTGCGTTGTAGAGCAGCAGGCTCGTGGCTGCGCTGCTCGGCGCCGCCAGGGGCTCGCGCAGCGGCCCGGCCGGCAGCAGCCAGCCGTTGCCCGCGCCGCGCGCATCGAACACCACCACGTCGACATCGCGCTGCAGCCGCAGGTGCTGGAGCCCGTCATCACAGACGAGCAGGTTCACTTCGGGGTGGGCGACAAGGAGCGCACGAGCGGCCGCAACCCGGTCCGCGCCCACCACCACGGGGGCGCCGCTGCGCAGATGGATCAGCAGCGGCTCATCGCCGGCCGCGTGCGGCGGCGTGGCGGCCGTCACCGCGACGAGGCCATGCGTGCTGCGACCGTAGCCCCGCGAGACCACGCCCGGCTGCCAGCCTTGCGCTTGCAAATGGGCGAGCAGCGCGATCACGGTCGGCGTCTTGCCGGCACCGCCCGCAACCCGGTTGCCGACTACCAGCACCGGCCGTGCGAGTCGGGCGCTGCGCACCAGACGCAGACGGTAGGCGAGGCGGCGCAGGGCCACCAGACAACGGTAGAGGAGGGACACGGGCCACAGCGCACTGGCCAAGGCGCCGCGGTGCAGCCAGGCGGCGGTGAGTTTGGCTTCGAGGCAAGCGCGCGCCGTCGGGCACGCGCCCGAAGCGCTCAATCCGTGGCGGCCGGCGGGCTGGCGGCGCCCGCGCCGTTGCGGCCGGTTTGCGTGGCGAAGGTGAGCTGCTGCAGGCCGACACGGCGCGCCGCGTCCATCACGTTGATCACGCTCTGGTGCGCCGCACTGGCGTCGGCCGAGATGATGATCACGCGCTGCAGGTCGCCGGAGGCTGCAGTGGAAAGCGCGGCAGCGACCGACTGCACGTCGCGGCTGGCCACCGGCTGGCCGCTGACGGTGTAACGGCCATCGCTGCCCACGCCCACGATGATTTCCTTGGGATAGTCGCGTGCCCGCTGGGCGTCGGCCACCGGCAGGTTCACCTTGAGCTCAGTGAACTTCGAGTAGGTGGTCGACAGCATCAGGAAAATCAGCACCACCAGCAGGACGTCGATGAACGGAATCAGGTTGATCTCCGGTTCTTCCTTGCCGCGGTGACGGAAATTCATCGCCATGGCCGTGCTCTCGGGCTGCGCTTCACTTTGCCTGCGCGGTGAAGCGCATCAGGTGCGGCACCATGCGCTCGGCGGCCTGCTCCAGCTCGATTGCGTACTCGTCGACCCGCCCTCGGAAGTAGCGGTAGAACATGAGTGCCGGGATCGCGATCATCAGGCCGAAAGCGGTGTTGTACAACGCGATCGAGATGCCGCGCGCCAACTGCTCCGGGTTGCCGCCCGTCGGCGATTGCGAGCCGAAGATCTCGATCATGCCGATCACGGTGCCGAGCAAGCCGAGCAGCGGTGCGGCCGAAGCGATGGTGCCCAGGGTGTTGAGGTAGCGCTCCAGCCGGTGAACGGCGCCGCGCCCGGCCGTGTCGAAGGCGATGCGCAGGCCTTCTTCGGTCATGCGAGGCTCGCCGATCACCGAGCGCAGCCCGGTGGCCAGCACGCCGCCCATCGCCGAATTGGCGGCGAGCTTGTTGACGACCTCCGGCGCCGGCAGATGCTTGCTGCTCACCGAGATGACCTCGTCGAGCAGGCGCGGAGGGCTGACGCGCACGGCGCGCAAACTGGAAAGGCGCTCGATCACGAGGGCCACGGCGATGATGGAGCAGGCAATCAGCGGCCAGATCGGCCAGCCGGCGGCTTGTATTATCGAAAACAAAAGGCGGTCTCCTGGGCCCGGGGCAAGCCGCCGCGATTATGGCCTCCGGTATTGCGCGATGCAGAGGGCAGGTTGCACGGTTCGCGCCGTTTCAACCGTCCACTGTTGCGGTGGATAACTTTGTGGGCAACCACGGTCGAGTCGGGCTGTAGCGCGCGCCAATCAAGGCTCCGAACAGAATGCTCAAACAATGAGCACCAAAAAATTGTTTGAAATCAATGAGTTGCCTGAATATGACGGCACGTTGACAGCGTCATGGTGCCGTTCGGCCTTGACTGGCGCGGTTGTGGAGTTCGGCAACTCGCTGTGGCGCGGGCTCCACGTCGATGCGTGACTCCGAATCGAGCCGGCGCTCGAGCTCTCCCCATGGCGACGGCGGACCGCTGTTTCGAGCCGCCGAGCCGCCGGCGAGGCCGCACGTTTGGGATGTCGCGGCCCTCGTGCACGCAGTGGCCGATGCGCTGGGGGCCCGGTTCGGCGCCGTGGCGGTGCGCGGCGAGCTCAGTGGCTATGGTCGTGCCCCGAGCGGCCACTGCTATTTCACGCTGAAGGACGCCGAAGGCACGGCGGCGCTGCGCTGCGCGATGTTCCGACGCGCTGCCGCGCTGCTCGACTTCGCGCCCGAGGAAGGCGACCTGGTTGAGGTGCGCGGGCGGCTGGCGGTCTACGAGCCGCGCGGGGAACTGCAGTTCGTCGTCGAGTCGATGCGCCACGCCGGCGCCGGCACGCTGTACGAGCGCTTCCTGCGCCTGAAGGTCCAGCTCGAGGCCGAAGGCTTGTTCGATGCCCGGCGCAAGCGGCCCATCTCGTTGCACCCACGCGGCATTGCCCTCGTCACCTCGTTGGCGGCGGCGGCGCTGCACGACGTGGTGAGCGCCTTGCAGCGGCGGGCGCCGCATGTGCCGATCGTGATTTGTCCGAGCCCGGTGCAAGGCGGCGAGGCGCCGGCCCTGCTTGCCCGGGCCATCGCGGCGGCGGGCTGCTGCGACCGGATCGATACGCTCCTGGTCTGCCGCGGCGGCGGCTCCCTTGAAGATTTATGGCCTTTCAACGAGGCGGCGGTCGTGCGGGCGATCGCCGCCAGCACGCTGCCGGTCATCGTCGGTGTCGGCCACGAAACCGACGTGACCCTGGCCGACTTTGCCGCAGATTTGCGCGCGCCGACGCCGACGGCGGCCGCCGAACTCGCCGCATTGCCGCGAGAGGACGCCTTGGCGGAGCTGCACGGCCGGGACGCGCGCCTGAAGCGAAGCATTGCACAGCGGCTGGATGCGCAGGCGCAACGCCTGGACCGGCTTGCGCTGCGGCTGGCCCGCCCCGCGCAGGCGCTGGCGCCACTTCGGCAGCGGCTCGCCCTGCTAGAGGCGCGATTGCGCAGCGTGCCTCAGACGCATCTCGGACGCCAGCGCCAGCGCGGCGAGGCGCTGACGACCCGGCTAAGCCAGGCATTGCAACAGGAAGGCGAGCGTCGCCGGCGTCACGCTTTGGTGCTCGCGGCACGCTTGCAGGCCCTCGACCCTCGCCGGGTGCTCGCCCGCGGGTATGCCTGGCTCAGCGATGAGAGCGGCCGCGCGCTCGGCTCGGTCAGGCAGGTCGAAGCCGGTGCGGTGCTGCAGGCGCAGCTGGTCGATGGTCGGGTGCAGGCGCGCGTGAGCGCCATCGAGCCCGACGAGCCTCTCGCTTGACCGGCGCTGCGGCTACCCTGAGGGCGGAAGGCTCTGTCGCGCTGCCTACAATTCCTGGATTCTCTAGCTCTCTCCAACAAAGGACTTCCAGATGGAACACACGCTGCCCCCGCTTCCCTATGCCAGCGACGCTCTGGCGCCGCACCTCTCGAAGGAAACCTTCGAATACCACTACGGCAAGCACCACCAAGCCTATGTGACCAACCTCAACAACCTCATCAAGGGCACGGAGTTCGAGTCCATGAGCCTGGAAGAAATCATCAAGAAGTCCAGCGGTGGCGTCTTCAACAATGCGGCCCAGGTCTGGAACCACACCTTCTTCTGGAACTGCATGAAGCCGGCCGGCGGCGGCGAGCCCAGCGGCGCGCTGGGGGCGGCCATCAACGCCAAGTGGGGCGGATACGCCGCGTTCAAGGAAGCCTTCACCAAGAGTGCAGTCGGCAACTTCGGCTCGGGCTGGACGTGGCTGGTCAAGAAAGCCGACGGGTCCGTCGACCTGCTCAACACCGGCAACGCGGCCACGCCGCTGACTACGGCCGACAAGCCGCTGATCACGATCGACGTGTGGGAGCACGCCTACTACATCGATTACCGCAATGCCCGGCCTAAATTTGTCGAAACCTATCTGAACTCGCTGGTCAACTGGGAATTCGCGGGCAAGAACTTCGGCTGAAGACAGGGTTCAGCGCTGAAACACCGCACCGTCGAGCCGGCTGCCCGCCTTCACGCCCCGCTTGGCGAACCAGCCGGCGTTCATCTCCAGCGCCAGGCGCACCGGCTGGGCCGAACAGTGCGAGTCGAGCGAGCGCGGCTGCATTTCTGCGATGTTGACGATGCGGCCGTCGTCGCTCAGGTAGGCGATCGAGAGCGGCAGCAGCGTGTTCTTCATCCAGAAGCACTGCACTCCAGGTTCATCGAAGACGAACAGCATGCCTTCATTGGCGCCCAGCGCCGTGCGGTGCATGAGCCCGGTCGCGCGTTGCTCGGGCGTACGTGCAACTTCCGCTTGGATGTTGTGCAAACTGGCGTTCAGCCGCACCGTCGGCAGCTTCTGCGGCGCTTCTTGAGCACAAGCGCCGCCCGCGGTCAGCAGGCTGCTCGCGCCCAAGCCAAGGACGGCGGCAAGCAGGCGAAAAGAGCGCATCGGTCGGTTCATCGGCGGGGCGAGAGTTCGCAGCAATTTACCCGAGCTGCGCTCGCTTCGTGGCGGCGGGGCCGCAACGCCGCGTCGCCGCGCCCTGCCGGGCGAAAGGCGTTGCGCCTCGCCTTAGAATTCCTTGGTCACGGCGCAAGCCAACCACCCTAGTTTTCACCGAGCGGAGACCCGAGTTCATGTACCAGCACATCACGGTTCCTGCGGGCGGCGAGAAGATCACGGTCAACCCGGACTTCTCTCTCGCCGTGCCGGATCAGCCGATCATTCCCTTTATAGAGGGCGATGGCACCGGCCTGGACATCACGCCGGTGATGATCAAGGTGGTCGACGCGGCGGTGGCCAAGAGCTACGGCGGAAAAAAGAAGATCCACTGGATGGAGATCTATGCCGGCGAAAAATCGACCAAGGTGTACGGCCCCGACGTCTGGCTGCCCGAAGAGACACTCGAGGTGCTACGCGATTACGTGGTATCGATCAAGGGGCCGCTGACCACGCCGGTGGGCGGCGGCATCCGCTCGCTCAACGTGGCCTTGCGTCAGGAACTCGACCTCTACGTCTGCCTGCGGCCGGTGCGCTACTTCACCGGCGTGCCTTCGCCGGTCAAGGAGCCCGAAAAAACCGACATGGTCATCTTCCGCGAGAACTCGGAAGATATCTACGCCGGCATCGAGTTCGAGGCGCAGAGCGACAAGGCCAAGAAACTGATCGCTTTCCTGCAAAACGAGTTCGGCGTCAAGAAAATTCGCTTCCCGGACACCTCAGGCATCGGCATCAAGCCGGTCTCCCGGGAGGGCACCGAGCGGCTGATGCGCAAGGCCATCCAGTACGCGATCGACAACGACAAGCCCAGCGTCACGATCGTGCACAAGGGCAACATCATGAAGTACACGGAAGGCGGTTTCCGTGACTGGGCCTACGCGCTGGCGCAGAAGGAGTTCGGCGCTGTGCCCGTCGACGGCGGCCCGTGGTGCAAGTTCAAAAATCCCAGGACGGGCCGCGACATCGTCGTCAAAGACGCGATCGCCGATGCTTTCTTGCAGCAGATCCTGCTGCGTCCGGCCGAGTATTCCGTGATCGCCACGCTCAACCTCAACGGCGACTACATCTCGGACGCCCTGGCGGCCCAGGTGGGGGGCATCGGTATTGCCCCGGGCGCCAACCTGTCGGATTCGGTGGCGATGTTCGAGGCCACCCACGGCACGGCGCCCAAGTACGCCGGCAAGGACTACGTCAATCCGGGCTCAGAGATTCTCTCGGCCGAGATGATGTTGCGCCACATGGGCTGGACCGAGGCGGCCGACTTGATCATCGAGTCCATGCAGAAGGCCATTTTGTCCAAGAAGGTGACCTACGATTTCGCGCGCCTGCTCGATGGCGCCACGCAGGTCAGCTGCTCGGGCTTCGGCCAGGTGATGATCGATCAGATGTAGCCGAGCGGTCGGGTCGCGGCCACGCGGCTGGCGAGGCGTCGCCCTTCAAGAAAAAAGCCCGCCGTATGGCGGGCTTTTTTCTTGAAGGGCCGCTGATCGACGGCGGACTCAGCGCGGTGCCAGGGCGTCGACGTCCGCTTTAACGGGCTGGACGCGAGCTTGGCGGGGCTCGAGCAAGGCGATGTTCTGAGCCAGCTTGCCCTTGGGGCCGTCGACCAGCTCGAAACTTACCTGCACGCCTTGCTTCAAGGTACGAAACCCCTCCATCTGAATCGCCGAAAAATGCGCAAAGACGTCTTCACCGCCGCCTTCCGGTTCGATGAAGCCGAAACCCTTCGCGTCGTTGAACCACTTGACGGTGCCTGTGACCATGACTCTCTCTCCTGCACCGAGCGGTGCTTGTCGATCGATTCTGAGCAGCGCTCCGAGGGCTGTCAAGCGTGCGAAGGCGGTCTGCACGACCGCCGTGGTTCGCCCGCATCCCTTGCCAGGCGGGCGGCCAAGCGTGATGCTTGTCGCCTTGGGCCGGGACTTGTGTTCAACAAGCCCGTCGCCATATCCACAGGCATGGAAGTCGCTAGTGACCAGTCGATAGAATGATTTGCATGGCTGACGAGCGCAAACCGCCTCCCACCCCGAAGCCACCGGCCGTCAAGCCGGACGACGGGCAAGGAGCCGTTGTTGCCGAACGGCAGGCTGCCAAGGTCGAGCCGCCGCGCATGTATCAGGTGGTCTTGCTCAACGACGATTACACGCCGATGGAGTTTGTCGTGATGGTCCTGCAGGAATACTTCCAGCGCGACATCGAAACTGCCACGCAGATCATGCTAAAGATTCATCATGAGGGGCGTGGCGTGTGCGGCGTCTACACGAAGGATGTCGCTTCGACCAAGGTCGAGTCGGTGCTCGCCGCCGCCAAGCGGTCGGGACACCCGTTGCAATGCACTATGGAGGCCGCATGATTGCGCAAGAGTTGGAAGTCAGTCTGCACATGGCGTTCGTCGAAGCGCGCCAGCAGCGCCACGAATTCATCACGGTCGAGCACCTGCTGCTCGCGCTGCTCGACAACCCGTCGGCCGCCGAGGTGCTGAAGGCCTGCTCGGCCAACGGCGATGACCTGCGCAAGAGCTTGACGCAGTTCATCAAGGAAAACACGCCTACGGTGGGCGGCAGCGACGAAGTGGACACGCAGCCGACGCTGGGCTTTCAGCGGGTGATCCAGCGCGCCATCATGCACGTGCAGTCCACCGGCTCGGGCAAGAAGGAAGTGACCGGCGCCAACGTGCTGGTGGCCATCTTCGGCGAGAAGGATTCGCACGCCGTCTACTACCTGCACCAGCAGGGCGTGACGCGCCTGGACGTGGTGAACTTCATCGCCCACGGCATCAAGAAGTCCGAGCCGCCGGAGCCTGCCAAAGGGGCCGAAGGCAATGGCGCCGAAAACGAGAAGGAAGAAGCCACCGACGGCAAGGGCTCGCCGCTCGACCAGTTCACGCAGAACCTCAATCAGCTCGCCCGGGAAGGCAAGATCGATCCGCTGATCGGCCGCGAGCACGAGGTCGAGCGCGTGATCCAAGTGCTGTGCCGTCGGCGCAAGAACAACCCGCTGCTGGTCGGCGAGGCCGGGGTCGGCAAGACCGCCATCGCCGAGGGCTTGGCCTGGCGCATCACGCAAAACGAAGTGCCCGACATCCTGGCCGACGCCACCGTCTACTCGCTCGACATGGGCGCGTTGCTGGCAGGCACCAAGTACCGCGGCGACTTCGAGCAGCGCTTGAAGGGCGTGCTCAAGGCGCTCAAGGACCAGCCGCACGCAGTGCTCTTCATCGACGAGATCCACACCCTGATCGGCGCCGGCGCGGCCTCGGGCGGCACCCTGGACGCGAGCAACCTGCTCAAGCCGGCGCTCTCCAGCGGCGCGCTCAAGTGCATCGGAGCCACTACCTTCACCGAATACCGCGGCATCTTCGAGAAAGACGCGGCGCTCTCGCGGCGCTTCCAGAAAATCGACGTGGTGGAGCCCTCGGTCGAGCAGACCATCGAGATTCTCAAGGGTCTTAAATCGCGTTTCGAAGAGCACCACAGCGTCAAGTACGCGATCGGTGCACTGCAGGCCGCGGCCGAGCTGTCGGCGAAGTTCATCAACGACCGTCACCTGCCGGACAAGGCGATCGACGTGATCGACGAGGCGGGCGCAGCGCAGCGCATCCTGCCCAAGAACAAGCAAAAGAAGACCATCACGCGCACGGAAGTCGAAGACATCGTCGCCAAGATCGCGCGGATCCCGCCGCAGAGCGTGAGCAACGACGACCGCAGCAAGCTCAAGAACCTGGACCGCGACCTCAAGAGCGTGGTGTTCGGCCAGGATCCGGCGCTCGACGCGCTGGCCTCCGCGATCAAGATGGCCCGCTCGGGACTGGGCAAGCCCGACAAGCCGATCGGCGCCTTCCTGTTCAGCGGCCCCACCGGCGTGGGCAAGACCGAAGCGGCCAAGCAGCTCGCCTACATCCTGGGCATCGAGCTGATCCGCTTCGACATGTCGGAGTACATGGAGCGCCACACGGTCAGCCGTCTGATCGGTGCGCCCCCAGGCTATGTGGGTTTCGACCAGGGCGGTCTCCTGACCGAAGCGGTCACCAAGAAGCCGCACTCGGTGCTGCTGCTCGACGAGATCGAGAAAGCCCATCCGGACGTCTTCAACGTTCTGCTGCAGGTCATGGACCACGGCACCCTGACCGACAACAACGGGCGCAAGGCCGACTTCCGCAACGTGATCATCATCATGACCACCAATGCGGGTGCGGAGACGATGAACAAGTCGATGATCGGCTTCACCAACTCGCGCGAGGCGGGCGACGAGATGGCCGACATCAAGCGCCTGTTCACGCCCGAGTTCCGCAACCGGCTCGATGCGATCGTGAGCTTCAAGGCGCTGGGCGAAGACGTCATCCTGCGCGTGGTCGACAAGTTCCTGCTTCAGCTCGAAGGCCAGCTCACCGAGCGCAAGGTGGAGGTCACCTTCACCGACGCATTGCGCAAGCACCTCGCGAAGAAGGGCTTCGATCCGCTGATGGGTGCGCGTCCGATGCAGCGCCTGATCCAGGACACGATCCGCAGGGCGCTGGCTGACGAGCTGCTGTTCGGCAAGTTGGTCGACGGCGGACGGCTCACGGTCGATGTCGATGCAGAGGGCGTTCCGCAACTCGATATCACGCCGTCGAAGAAGAGCGACAAGCCCAAGGCGGAGCCGGCGACGGCCGATTGACGATTCCGCGTTCGCGGCTTGTTCGACGGGGAGCTTCGGCTCCCCGTTTTCATGGCCGCTCGAAAAGCGTGGCCGGGTCCTGCCGGAAGTAGCCGGCAAAGAGTTCGTACAGCGCCGGTTGCTCCGCGCGCAGTGCCTGCGGTGCGACGAAGAAAGCTTCTGCAGCGACGGGGAAAAATTCTTCGATGCTTTCGGCCCCGTACGGATCGAGAAAACCACCTTGGCCCGCGTCGAGGCTGCGCCGCAGCCGCTCGAAGGCGGCCTGCATCACCAGCCGCCAATGCCGGCGCGCCTGTGCATCGGGCAGCGGCGGCATGCCGTCGACGATGCCGTCGTGCATGTCGAGCACGTGCACGAACTCGTGAATCACCACGTTGTAGCCCCTGGCCGCCGAACTGCCGGCGTGTGCGACGTCGTTCCAGGACAGCATCACCGGCCCGCCTTCCATCGCCTCGCCGGTCAGCACCTCATCGAAGTGGTGGACGATGCCGTGCTCGTCGGTCACCTCTCGGCGCGCCACCACCTCGTCCGGATGCACGACGATGCCGACAAAACTGTCGTAGGCATCGAGGCCCAGCTCGAGGACCGGAAGACAGGCCTGCGCAGCAATTGCTACCGCGATTTCGTCGCTCAGTTCGAGCCCGCCTACCGCCGTGAATTCCTTGCGCGCGAGAAAAAGTGCGGCGAGGGCCTGCAGCCGCTGGAGTTGCGCGTCGTCGCGCGCCGCGATGAAGGGATAGAGCGACAAAGTGGTCTGCCACAGCGAGAGCGGGATGGCACGCCGGCGCAGCAGGCGCGCATCGCGCTGTCGGCGCCACCAGCCGCCCATTGCTCTCAAGCCGCCGGCGCTGGGCCTGTGGGGGCGACACGCTCGAGGCCGCGCTCGCTCAGGCGCAGCACGCCGCAGCGCGCCGGCGTGCGGTCGAGCTCCCAATCGGTGAGTACCAGGCGCGTGAAGCCGGGCGCGATCTCCTCGGTGGCGGGTCGATGAGTGTGGCCATGCACGAGGAGCGGCGTGGCGGCCTCGTGCATCCATTGCACGGCGGCGGCGGCGTCGACGTCAGCGCCGCTTTGTGCCGGCTGAGCGCGCTGGTGCTCGGCGCTGCCCTCGCGCATGCGAGCGGCCAAGACGCGGCGCTCCGCAAGCGGCCGCTTCAGAAAGGATCGCCGCCACTGCTCCGTGCGGACTTCTCCGCGAAAGCGCTGGTAGGCGGTGTCACCCAGACACAGCGCGTCGCCATGTGTCAGGAGCAGCCGCTTGCCGAAGGCAACGAGCACGGTCGGGTCAGCCAGGGCCATCACGCCGCATTCCTGCAGGAAACTTGCACCGAGCAGGAAATCGCGGTTGCCGGCCATGAAAGCAAGGCTGCGCCGCGCCGAGGCGTCCTTCAGCATGTCGGCAATGCCCGACTCGAAGGCGTCGTGTCGGGCATCGTCACCGACCCAGGTCTCGAACAGGTCCCCGAGGATGAAGACGGCGTCGGCCGGGGTGTGGAGCAAATGCGCGGCCAGGGCCTGCGTCGTGCGCGGTTGACTGGCCTGCAGGTGCAGGTCGGAGATGAAGTCGATGCTGAGCCATCCCGCAGGTGCCGCGAACTCCCAGAACTGCGGCAGCGACGGGCCGGCTCCGTGCCGGGCTTGGCTTGCGGTCACCGTGCGCCCGTGATTTGCGGCGCGCGCCTCAGCCGGTGACCTCGATCGCACGCTCGATCACCACGTCTTCGAGCGGCACGTCGTCGAAGCCGCCGCGATGGCCGGTCTTGGAGCGCTCGATCGCATCGACGACCTCGGTGCCTTCAACGACCTTGCCGAACACCGCATAGCCCCAACCCTGCGCGCTCTCGGACTTGTGGTCGAGAAAGCCGTTGTCGGCGGCATTGATGAAGAACTGCGCGCTGGCCGAGTGCGGCGCGTTGGTGCGCGCCATGGCCAGCGTGTACTTCTGGTTCTTCAAGCCGTTGTTGGCTTCGTTGGCGATCGGCGCCTTGGCGGGCTTTTGCGTCATGCCCGGCGCAAAACCGCCGCCCTGCACCATGAAGCCCTTGATGACGCGGTGAAACACCGTGCCGTCGTAGTGACCGTCGGCCACGTAGGCGAGGAAGTTCTCAACAGACTTCGGCGCCTTGGTGTCGTCGAGTTCGGCGCGGATCATGCCGTGGTTGGTGTGCAGTTCAACGAATCTTGTCATGTCATTTCTCCAGCGTGGCTGACTTGATGATCACCGGATCGACCGGCAC
>NZ_JACDCW010000183.1 GCF_013817345.1 Methylibium sp. | reverse complement strand
GAGCAGATCGACGAGCTGCTGAGGGAAGCGGACGAGCTATCGCGCGAGGTAGCGCGGGACGTGCGCAAGCCGTTTCGCAGTCTTACTCGGTAAGAACAGCGCCCATCGCTATTGCGATCAGGGCAAAGAGAAACAGCCAACCGAAGAAACGCGCCTCATCGTTGCGATCAGCGCGTCCCATTAAGTACCACGAGAAAGCGACCAGAGCCGTGCCCGACACGTAGGCGCCGGCCATCAATGTTAGCCAGCCTGCGATGGTGAGGATGACGCCGAGCGCTGTCAGCATTTGAGAATCTTAACGCAATATCAAAGGGCCGCATTCGGCGGCATTTTTTTAGCTTGCCTCTACATTATTTAGTAGGATGCCGCCAATGGAGAGTGCCGAAGAAGCCGTGTGGGTTCTGCTTTCAATCGCCGGCCAGCGCTACTCAACCAACGTCCGCTTTGCGCGGGGCGGCGGCATGAGTGAGGCGGAGGCCCGTGCCCGCGCCCGCTTTCATGCCTGGATCACGGTGGCCGCGCCGCAGTGTGTTTCTTGGGATTTGGTCAGGGTTGTCGATAGTTACAGGAGGAAATAGGGATGCGCTTGCTGATGCTCTTGTTGTTGTTGGCGTGGCCGTTCACCGCTCAGGCGGGACTGGCCGACGTGGTGGCGCGCGTCATGCCATCGGTGGTTTCACTTGAGAAAGACGGCAAGGCGTACTGCACCGGCGTCATTCTGAACACTGCCAAGCGCCACGTCTTGACTGCCCGCCATTGCGTGCAGGGATCGACTTTCACCATCGGTCTGAGTGACGGCCGCACCGTCAGCGCGCGGCTGGTCGGCGTCGCCTCGATCGACATCGCCATCCTGCAAATCATCGAGCCGGTGTTGTTGCCGGCAGTGCAGCTCGGCAATGCGAGCGCGCTACGGGCCGGCGACGCTGTGTTCGTCGTCGGTCATCCATTGGGGTATCGCTACACCGTGACCGCCGGCATTGTCAGTTTTGTCGGACGCGACGACGGTGATCCAAGCGGCCTGCATATTCAGGTCGATGCGGTGATTCATCCCGGCAATTCAGGCGGGCCATTGTTCGACTTCGATGGCCGGCTACTGGGCATCAACGACTCTGCCATTCAGCCGCCCGGTCGCGGCCACGGCATCGGCCTCGGCTTTTCGATTCCGATGGACGCGGTGCTCGTCGCCGTGGCCGAGATCGAGCGTCTATGAAAAGGCTGCTCGGCTTGCTCCTCTGGTTTCTGGCCGGCAGCGGCGTCGGCGTCTGGTTCATGGTCATCCTGTCAACGCTGGGCGGTCTATGACGACCATCTGCGTTTCACGCGCGCTCCGCATGATGGTGAGTGACAGCCGAATTGCGGTCGGCAGCACGCGCGCGCCGAAGTCGCCAAAAATGTGGCGCCTGCCGAATTGCATTGTCGGCATCGCCGGCACGATGTACCCCGGCCAGCAGTTCGTCCAGTGGCTGCCGCATCGCAAGGGGCCACGCCCTTTAGGCGACTACGAGGCGCTGGCCCTGTACCGCGACGGCCGCCTCGGCTGGTGGCTCGGGCGCCACAACGAAACCCTGGTTGAAGAAGATTTCTACGCCATCGGCTCCGGGCAGGACTTCGCGCTCGGTGCGATGCAGGCCATGCAGGAAATGGGATTGAAAGCTGATCCTCGCATCGCTGTTCGCTGCGCCGCCAGGCACGACGTTCAGAGCGAGGAGCCGATCCGAACACTCCGATGGGTGAAATAGTGGGCCAAATACGCGGTAGACCACCGTTGTTTTCTGATGAAGTTCTTGTTCAACACCTGCGCGAAGGCTTGAGCGCAACGCAAATCTGCAAGCGCCTGAAAGTGGCGTGGGGCAGTGGCATTAAACACCGGCTTGACCGCCTGCGGGAAGATGGCGGTATCCCGCTGGTCAATGGCCGGGGACACGGCAACGTGCCGCTCGATGCTATCCAGACCGAGCAGCGGATCAACGAGTACATGGCCGCAGAGGGGCGGCAGCACTTCAAGTTGAACGACGGCGTTCTGCTGGTCGCTTCCGATGCGCACTATTGGCCTGGCATTGTCAGCACCGCGCACCGTGCTTTCGTGAAGTTCGCGCGCGAGATGAAACCCTCGTGTCTAGTGATGAACGGCGACGGCTTCGACGGCGCCAAGATCAGCCGCTACCCGCGTATCGGATGGGACAAGCGGCCGTCGGTGCTCGATGAATTGAAAGCGGTCAAGGAGCGGCTGACAGAGATCGAGGAAGCCTGCGGCACCAAGAATCTGTTCTGGCCGCTCGGCAATCACGACGCCCGCTTTGAAACATTCCTGGCGGCTCACGCCAGCGAGTACGAGGGCGTGACCGGCTTTCATCTGCGCGATCACTTCCCGCTGTGGCGCCCCTGCTGGTCGCTCTGGCTCAATGATAGCGTGGTGGTGAAGCATCGTTACAAGGGCGGGATTCACGCGGCTCATACCAATACGGCATCGGCCGGCAAGACGATGGTTACTGGTCATCTGCACTCGCTCAAGGTAACGCCGCTGTCCGATTACAACGGTACGCGCTACGGGGTTGACACCGGAACGCTGGCCGCGCCTTACGGGCCGCAGTTCAGCGACTACACCGAAGATGCGCCGACCAACTGGCGGGCCGGTTTCGCCGTGCTCACGTTCTGGCGCGGCACGCTGCTATGGCCGGAACTTTGTCATGTGCTGGATGAGGAGCAGGGCATAATTGAATTTCGCGGAACAGTGCTAAAAGTATGACGCCCAAGCTCTGGGCGCTTGCCTTGCTATCCATTGCGACCGCGCTGTATCTGGGCATCTTCGCCACCAAGTTGATGCGTGCCGACTGGGGCATGGCGCTCGTGTGGGGCGGCTATTCGACGGCAAACCTGGGCCTGTTCTGGGTGGAGTGGCAAACATAAGCTAGTCCAGCCGCCTGGCTAGTTCTTCAGCCGACTCGTTGTAGTAGGTCTGAAGCTGGCGAATATCCCGATGACCGACCACCCGGGCCAGCGCCAGCACATCGAGCTTGCGTGACAGCATTGTGATGGCCGTGTGGCGACTGTCGTGATAGTTCAGCCCGACGATGCCGGCCCGTGCGCGTATCTTGCGAAACAGCGCATCCTTGATGGCCGGCGACAAGCCGAACACCGGAGCGTTCAGGTGCACGATGCCCCCGTGAGGGCGGGTGCCTTGTGCACCTACGCGCCGCGGCATGGCGGCGATAATCTCGCGGGCACGCGCGGATAGCGGCACGTCGCGCTTGTCGCCGTTCTTGGTGTGCGTCAGGTAGGCAACGTTGCCTCTGACCTGATCCGCCAGCAGACCGCATATCTCGCCGCCGCGCATACCCGTTTCGATCGCAAACTCGAAAGCAGCAATGACGCGCGCCGTCGCGTACTGGTAATCGGTGCCGGCCGCGTGACGAAGCAACTCCAGTTCCCCCGGTAGCACCAGTCGATCGCGCGGGCGGTTCGCCTTCGGGCGGCCGGCTTTGGTGAATGGATTGACACTTAGCCAGTGCCACTCATCCCGCGCGACCCGGCAGGCGTGCGACAGGATCACCATGTCGCGGATGACGGTCGAGCCCGAGACTTCGCGCTTGCGCCGATCGCGCCACTCGGCAACCTTGGGCGTGTCTAGATCGGCCAGCGCAATAGAGGCGAGCGGATCGCGCAGGTAAAACGCAATCCGCCCCTGCTC
>NZ_JACDCW010000005.1 GCF_013817345.1 Methylibium sp. | reverse complement strand
CAGCATCATCAGCCGGTCGATGCCGATGCCGCAGCCGCCCGTGGGCGGAAGCCCGTGCTCGAGTGCGCGGATGTAGTCGGCGTCGAAGTACATGGCCTCCTCGTCGCCGGCGTCCTTGTTGCTGGCTTGCGCGGCGAAACGGGCGGCCTGATCTTCGGGGTCGTTGAGCTCGGAAAAGCCGTTGCCGAACTCGCGGCCGGTGATGAAGAGCTCGAAGCGTTCGGTGACCGACGGGTCGGTGTCGGAGGCGCGGGCCAGCGGCGAGACTTCGACGGGATAGTCGGTGATGAAGGTCGGCTGCCAGAGCTTTTCCTCGACCGCGGCCTCGAACAGGCCGAACTGCAGCTCGGCGAGGCTCCAGCGCGCCGGCGCTTCCTGCCCCACGGCCTTGAGCTTCTCGCGCAGTACCGAATCGTCATTTGCTTCCGATGCACTCAACCCGGCATGCGCGATCAGTGAATCGCGCACCGACAGTCGAGCGAACGGCGTTTCCAGATCGACCGGTTGCCCAGCGTAGCTCAGTTGCGCGGAGCCGACCGCCTCGCGCGCGGCGTGGCGCAGGATGGCCTCAGTGAAGTCCATCAGGTCATGGTGGTTCCAGTAGGCCGCATAGAACTCCATCATCGTGAACTCGGGGTTGTGCCGCACCGACACGCCCTCGTTGCGGAAGTTGCGGTTGATTTCGAACACCCGCTCGAAGCCGCCCACCACCAGGCGCTTCAGGTAGAGCTCCGGCGCGATGCGCAGGAACATTTGCTGATCGAGGGCGTTGTGATGGGTCGTGAAAGGCTTGGCGTTGGCGCCGCCCGGAATCGGGTGGAGCATCGGCGTCTCGACCTCGAGAAAACCGTGCTCCACCATGAACCCGCGGATCGAGGCCACCGCCTTGCTGCGCGCACGGAAGCGTTCGCGCGAGGCCTCGTCCATGATGAGATCGACTTCGCGTTGCCGGTACTTCAGCTCCTGGTCGGCCATGCCGTGGAACTTGTCGGGCAGCGGCCGCAGACTTTTGGTGAGCAGGCGGATGGCGCTGACCTTGATGCTGAGCTCGCCCGTGCGCGTGCGAAAGAGCGTGCCTTCGGCGCCGAGGATGTCGCCCAGGTCCCAGTGCTTGAAGGCGGTGAGCTGCTCGGGCCCGACCGCGTCGGACGTGACGTAGAGCTGAATGCGCCCCGAGCCGTCCTGCAGCGTCGCGAAGCAGGCCTTGCCCATCACGCGCTTGAGCATCATGCGCCCGGCGATGCACGCGGCGACCGGCTCGGCTTCGAGCGCTTCGTTGCTCTTGCCTTCGTGCAGGCGGTGCAGCTCGGCAGCCTGGTCGCGCGGCTTGAAGTCGTTGGGAAACGCCACCCCTTGCGCGCGGATCGCCGCCAGCTTCTCGCGGCGCTCCGTCACCAGCTTGTTCGTGTCGGGCGCGGTGTCGTCGGCGACGGCGGTGGGGAGCGTGATGGTCATCGGAAATCCTGGCGGGCCGCAGCGAGGGCTGCTTGCGGCGAACCGGCGATTTTATGGGGGAGGGCTGGCCCCTCACCCAGCCTCTCCCCAGAGGGGAGAGGAGCGGTTCCGCGCTTCTTCAAAGCTCAGGCTGCTTGCATGGTGCCTTCGCTGTACGTCGGGAATTCAGCAGCTTGGTGACCTCTTTGCCAAGAGGACAGGAGCCGCGCTGGTCAGGGAGCCGCCCCGCTTTGCTCCCGCTCCCTCTGGGAGAGGGCTGGGGTGAGGGCCAGCCCGGCCCGTCAAACGGAGCCCGCTTCGCAACCCCAACGACACCCCCTCGCCGACAATCCGCCGTTCGCCTCTCAGCAGCCCGCACCATGCTCCCTCGACCGCTTGCCCGTGGCGCCGCCATCAATCTGGCGGCCCGGCTTGCAAGCGTCGCGCTCGGTCTGGGCATCCTCGTCATGGTCGCGCGGCTGGGACCGGCGGTGCAGGGCGCATTCGCGCTCTTCGTCGCGATCGAATCGGTGTTGCTGACGCTGTTCTCCGGCCTGGGCTTGCTGCTCGCACGAGAGATTTCCAACCGCCGGGTCGATCCCGCACCGCTGCTGGCCGCGCTGCTGCGTGCCTCGCTAGGCCTCGGCGCCGGGGCGGCGGTGCTGCTGCTCGCCGCCGCCGCCATGGCCGAGGCGGCGCCCTACCGACACCTCTGGCTGCTGGCGCTGGCCGCGCCGCTGCTGCTGCTGGTGCCCACGGCCAGCGGCCTGTGGCTGGGCCAGGGCCGCATGCTGCCGCTCAACGCCCCGCAGGTCGCGGCGCCGGCACTGGTGCTGGCGGCGCTGTCCGTGCTGGCGTTGCTGCGTCCCGACACGGGCGGCCTATCGTCGGTGCTGCCCGTGCTCGCAGCCTGGGTCGTCGGCAAGGCGATCGTCGGCGCACTGACCGGGCTCGCCGCGGCGCGGTCCAGCGGCCGGGTCGCGCACGACGTGGCGACGGCAATCGGGCCGACACGAGGGCACTCCGGCGGCGGCGTCGCGCCCGACATGCCCACGCCGACCGAGCGGGCCGCAGCGTGCTCCACCGGCCTGGCGGCGCCCGACTGGAGCGCGGTGCGCGGACAGTGGCGCTTCGTTGCAGTGATCGGCGCGACCAACGTCGTCAGCCTGCTGAACTACCGTGCCACCCTTTTCCTGGTCGAACGCAACGGCGGCCTGGCCGAGACCGGCGTCTATTCGGTGGCGGTGCAGGTGGCCGAGTTGCTGTGGTTGCTGTCTTCGGCGGTCACCGTCTCCGCCTATCACCGCATCGGCGTGCCCGACCCGGCCGAGGCTGCCGCCACCACGTTGCGCGCCGTGCGTTTCAACCTGCTCGCCACCTGGGTTGCGGCACCGTTCCTGTACTGGGGTGCGGCCTTTGCACTGCCGCGCGTGCTCGGCCCCGCCTATGCCGACGCCTTGCTGCCGCTGGCGCTGCTGCTGCCGGGTGTGGCCGGCTACGCGGCGGCGTCGAGCCTGTCGGCCTACTACACCAACCACCGCGGCCGGCCGCAGTGGTCGGCGGCCATCGCGGCGCTGTCGCTCGGCCTGACCTTGGCCATCGCCGCATGGAGCGTGCCGCGATTCGGTGCGGCCGGCGCAGCGCTGGCCACCTCGTTGGCCTATTCCATCGCCATCGCGGTGGCGATGGGCTTGTTTCTGCGCGACACCGGCCTGGGCTGGGGGGCGCTGTTCGCGGCGGGCGTCAAGCCTTCCGAAAAAACGCCGCGCCGCCCCGAGTTTCCTTGAGCCCCCTGCGAGACGGATGTCTCCAGAGAGCAGCCTGGACGCGCGCTCAAGGACAATCACGGCCTCAATGAACGTCGTCCAACGCTTACTCGCGCGCTGCTGGCAGCGCCTCGCTGCTCCGCGCATGATCTACGGTCAGCGCACTGCAGACGGCGTGCTGCGCACACACAGCCGCATCTCCACCCACGCCCGCATCGAGGCGCCGGAACGGCTGCTGCTCGGTGATCACGTCTTCATCGGTCATTTCAACTTCATCGACGCTTCCGGCTGCCTGGAAATCGAGGAGGGTTGCCAGATCACCAACTTCGTTTCCGTGCTCACGCATTCCAGCCATCTGTCGGTCCGCCTCGAGCGAGAGCGCTACTGGGGCCATGCAGAACCGGCAGGCCTGCAGCGCGAGCCCAGCCGCCTGGGTGCCTGGAGCTTCATCGGTCCCCACAGCGTGATCGCGCCGGGAACGAATCTGGGGCGCGGCGTGCTGGTGCGCGCCTACAGCTTCGTGAGCGGCGACGTGCCCGATTTCGCGGTGCTGGAGGGGCAACCTGCAAGGGTGGTCGGCGACACGCGCGAGCTCGACCGCGCCTGGATCGAGCGCCACGCCGAAGCTTTCGGCACCGACGCGCGCGACGCCTACGAAGCCTGGGCCCGCGAGGCCGTGCCTTCGGCAGCGCCGCCGACTGCGCCGCCATGAAACGCATCCTGTTCTTCGCCGATGCGAGCAGCATCCACACGCAGCGCTGGGTGCGCGAGCTCGCGGCGCGCGGCTTCGATTGCGTGGTGGCGACACGCCGCCCGGCCGATGTGCCGGGCGCGAGCCAGGTGATTGCGGTCGCGCCGGGCTCGGACGCCGCTGGCTGGCTGCTCGCCCTGCCGGAAGTGCAGCGCGTGGCGCGCCGGGTCGCGCCGCAATGGCTGCACGGCCACTACGTCACTTCCTACGGCTTGTGGGCGGCGGCGGCCTCGCTCCTCGGCCCGCCGGTGCCGCTCGTGCTCACCGCATGGGGCAGCGACATCCTCGTCACGCCGCGCGCGCCGGGCTGGCGGGGCGGGACGATGTCGGCCCTCGTCGGCTGGAGCCTGCGCCGTGCGGCGCTCATCACCGCGGACTCGCAGGACATGCTGGCCGCGATCCGCGGCTACGGCGTGAAGGCGCGCTGCGAGGAGGTGCTGTGGGGCGCCGACACCGAGCGCTTCCGGCCGGGCCAGCCCTCGTCCGCCTTCGAAGTGGCAAGCCTGCGCGTCTGGGAGCCCAACTACAACATCGACACGCTGCTGCGCGCCTGGGCCCGGTTGCGCAGCGCGCGGCCGCGTGACGAGGCCGTGCTTCATCTGCTCGGCGGCGGGCCCGAAGCGGCCTCGTTGCAGGAGCTGGCACGCGAGTTGGCTCTTGGGGAAAGTGTGCGATTCACCGGTCGTGTCGACGACGCCGCCATGGTGAAGACGCTGCAGCGCGCGCGCGCCTCGGTCAGCGTGCCGAGCAGCGACGCCACCTCGGTTTCGCTGCTGGAAGCGATGGCCTGCGGCCTGCCGGTGGTGGCGAGCGATCTGCCCGCCAACCGGCAGTGGATCGATGCGGCCAGCGGCCTGCTGGTGCCGCCGCGCGACGAAGCCGCGCTGGCCGACGCCTTGCTTCGCCTTGCCGACGAGCCCGCGTTTGCGGAACAGCAGGGACGGCGCAACCGCGAGGTCGCCGTGCAGCGCGCTTCGCGGCGCACGCACATGGAGCGCATGGCGGTGCTGTACGACTCCTTGCGGCTGCGCGCACCGGAGCCGGCGTGAGCGCCAGCCTGCCGGGCGTGGTCAGCGTGATCGCGCCCTGCCGCAACGAGCGCGCGCACGTCGCCGCCTTCTGCGACGAGGTCGCTCACCAGCGCCTGCCCGAAGGCGTCGAACTCGAAGTGCTGATCGCCGATGGCGACAGCGACGACGGCACGCGCGAGCTGCTCGCGGCGCGCTGCGCGGCCGACTCCCGCTTCGTGCTCGTCGACAACCCGGCGCGCATCGTCTCCAGCGGGCTGAACCGCTGCTTGCAGCGCGCGCACGGCGAAGTCATCGTGCGCATGGACCTGCACACCGGCTATGCGGACGACTACATCGCCGAATGCCTGGCGGCGCTGGCGCGCAGCGGCGCAGCCAACGTGGGCGGGCCGTGGCGGGCGGATAGCGAGGGTGCCTTGCAAGGCGGTATCGAAAGCGGAACGGCGCAACGCGGAGAGGCTGGCGCGACGCAGCATGAGGGCATGGCCGGAGAAACACAACGCGCGAGCATGAACGGCGCAACGCAAAGCGAGAACAGACGCGGCGCAACGCAACGCGAGCACAGAAACGGCGCAACGCGACGCGCCATTGCCGCCGCCTTCCAATCCCGCTGGGTCGCTGGCGGCGCGCTCTCGCGCAATCTCGACTACGAAGGCCCGGTCGATACCGTCTACCTCGGCTGCTGGCCGCGCGCGACTTTCGAGCGCTTCGGCGGCTTCGACGAAAACCTCGTGCGCAACCAGGACGACGAACACAACCTGCGCCTCGTTCTCGGTGGCGCCACCGTCTGGCAGAGCGCGCGCATCCGCTCGAGCTACCGGCCGCGAGCCAGCCTCTCCATGCTGTTTCGCCAGCAGCTCCAGTACGGCTACTGGAAGCCCTTCGTCATGCGCAAGCACGGCAGGGCGGCCTCGCTGCGGCAGCTGGTGCCGGGCGGCTTCGTTGCGCTGCTTGCCTTGCTGACTGTGGCTGCGCCTTGGCTGCCGGCAATGCGTGGTGCACTGGCGCTGCTCGGGCTGCTGTATGCGGCGTATGTCGCCACGGCTGCCATCGCCATCGCACGCAATGCCGGATGGGCGCTGCTGCCGCGCCTGCCGGTGGTGATCGCCGCGACCCATTTCGGCTACGGCCTGGGCAGCCTGCGCGGCTGGCTCGACGTGCTGCGGCGCGGCGCGCCCTCGCCGGCTTGCGGATCGCTGACCCGATGAGCCGAGCGCCGGGCCGCCGCAAGCTGGGCTCCACCCCCTCGCGGGGCAGGAGCGTAGCGACGTGGGGGCCGACATGAGCCCAGCGCTGGACCGCCCCAAGCCGGCTCCGCCCCCTCGGGGGCAGGAGCCTGGGGGGCCGACATGAACCCAATGCGCGGCCGCCTCGAGCTCGGTTTCGCCACTTCCGGGCGCAGCAGCGTGACGACGTGGGGGGTGCAATGAGCGCCCCCCCGCCCGATGCCGACGAAGCCGCCGCCATCGCGCAGCGCTACGCCCGTCGCGACCTTGTGGCCGACGCCGCGCGCTACAGCCTCTTCGATCCCGCGGCGCTGCAGGCGCAGCAGGAGCGCCTGCACGTCATGCTGGCGTTGTGGCGCGCCCACGGCTGGTGTGGGTTGCAGGGCCGCGATCTGCTGGAGGTCGGCTGCGGCAGCGGTGGCAACCTGCTGGACCTGCTGCGCCTGGGTGCTGAACCTTCGCGTCTCGCGGGCATCGACTTGCTGCCCGAGCGCATCACGGCGGCGCGCGCGGTGCTGCCCGTTGCGGTGCGGCTGATCGAAGGCGATGCCAACCAGGCCGACATCGCGGCCGGCAGCCGGGATGCCGTGCTCGTTTTCACGGTGTTCTCCTCGCTGCTCGACGACACCGCTCAGGAGCGTCTCGCCCAGACGCTGTGGCGCTGGGTGCGGCCCGGCGGCGGCGTGCTGTGGCACGACTTCTGCGTGGACAATCCGCGCAACGCCGACGTGCGGGGCGTGCCGCTGGCTCGAGTACGCCACCTCTTCCCTCAGGCGCGCCTGCGGGCGAGGCGCGTCACGCTGGCGCCACCGATCGCCCGAACCGCTGCGCGGGTGCATGCCGGCTTGCCAGCGCTGGTCAATGCGCTGCCGCTGCTGCGAACACACCGGCTGTGCTGGCTCGAAAAACCGATGCAATGAAACTCGACAAGGACCTGACTCATGAAGATCACCGTGGTGGGCACCGGCTATGTGGGCCTGGTTACCGGCGCTTGCCTCGCCGAGATGGGCAACCACGTGCTGTGCATGGATCTCGACGCCCGCAAGATCGACATGCTCAACACCGGCGGCATCCCGATCCACGAGCCGGGTCTGGAAGAAGTGGTCCAGCGCAACGCCGCCGCCAAGCGCCTGGAGTTCACGACCGACGTGGACCGCGCCGTCGCTCACGGCACGCTGCAGTTCATCGCGGTGGGCACGCCTCCCGACGAAGACGGCTCGGCCGACCTGCAGTACGTGGTGGCCGCGGCCCGCGCCATCGGCGAGCGCATGACCGACTACAAGGTCGTCATCGACAAGAGCACGGTGCCGGTCGGCACGGCCGACAAGGTGCGCGCCGCCATCGACGCGGCGCTCGCCGCGCGCGGCGTGAAATGCGAGTACGCGGTGGTCAGCAACCCCGAATTCCTGAAGGAAGGCGCGGCGGTGGCCGACTTCATGCGGCCGGACCGCGTGGTGATCGGGGCCGAGGACGAACGCGCCGTGCTGCTCATGCGCTCGCTCTACGCGCCCTATGTGCGCAACCGCGACCGCGTGCTGGTGATGGACATTCGAAGCGCCGAGTTCACCAAGTACGCCGCCAACGCGATGCTCGCCACGCGCATCAGTTTCATGAACGAGCTCTCGCGCGTGGCCGAGGCGGTGGGCGCGGACATCGAATTGGTGCGACAGGGCATCGGCAGCGATCCGCGCATCGGCACGCAGTTCCTCTATGCCGGGGCTGGCTATGGCGGCTCGTGCTTCCCGAAAGACGTGAAGGCGCTGATCCGCTCGGCCAGCGAGGCCGGACACGAGTTGGAACTGCTGGGCGCCGTGGAATCGGTCAACGAGCGGCAGAAGCAGTTGCTGGCCGACAAGATCGTCGCGCGCTACGGCAAAGACTTGTCCGGTAAGCGCTTCGCCCTTTGGGGCCTCGCCTTCAAGCCCGGCACCGACGACATGCGCGAAGCGCCGAGCCGCGTGCTGATCGACCGCCTCACGTCGCTCGGCGCCGAAGTGGTGGCCTACGACCCGGTGGCGGCCGACGAAGCGCGGCGTGCCATGCCGGACCAGGAGGGCCTGTCGTATGCGGACTCCGCTAACGCCGCACTGGAGGGTGCGGATGCGCTGGTCATCGTCACGGAATGGAAGGAATTCCGCAGCCCGGACTTCGATGCCATCCGCAACACGCTGAAGGAACCGCTGGTGTTCGACGGGCGCAATCTGTTCGAGCCGGCGCTGATGGAAGAACTGGGCATCGAATACCACGGCATCGGCCGCGGCAAGGCGTGAGCCGCCACGCACTCGAAGCCGCATGAGCGATCTGCCCTTCCTGCCGTTCGCGCTCCCCGAGATCGGCGAGGAGGAGATTGCGGAAGTAATCGATACGCTGCGGTCGGGGTGGGTCACGACGGGGCCGAAGGCAAAGCGCTTCGAAGAAGATTTCTCGGCGTTTCTGGCGTTGCCCCCTCTCCCTCTGGGAGAGGGTTGGGGTGAGGGCCGGCCGGACCCCCCCTCACCCCAACCCTCTCCCCCTCCCGGGGGCGAGGGAGCAGGCCTCGCAGGTGCCGACGCAGCGCCGCTCCACGCCATCGCCGTCAACTCCGCCACCGCCGGACTGCACCTTGCGCTGGAATCCTTGGGCATCGGCCCCGGCGACGAGGTCATCACCACCACCCACACCTTCACCGCCACCGCCGAAGTCGTGCGCTATCTCGGCGCCGATGTGGTGCTGGTCGACATCGACCCGGCCACGCTCAACATCGACCCCGCCCTCGTCGAGGCCGCGCTCACGCCGCGCACCAAGGCCGTGATTCCCGTGCACTACGCCGGCCTCGCCGCCGACATGCCGGCGCTGCTGTCCATCGCCCGCCGCCACGGTCTGAAGGTGGTGGAAGACGCCGCCCACGCGCTGCCGACCACCTGTGGTGGCGCGCTCATCGGCACGCTCGGCAGCGACGCCACCGTGTTCAGCTTCTACGCCAACAAGACCATCACCACCGGCGAGGGCGGCATGGTCGTCACGCGCAACGCCGAACTCGCCCAACGCGTGAAGGTGATGCGCCTGCACGGCATCAATCGCGATGCGTTCGACCGCTTCACCGCCAAGACGCCGAGCTGGTACTACGAAGTGGTGGCCCCCGGCTTCAAATACAACCTGACCGACATCGCCGCGGCGCTGGGCATCCACCAGCTCAGGCGCGCCTGTGCTTTCCGGCAGCGTCGCGCAGAGATCGCGGAGCGCTTCAACACCGCCTTTGCCGATCTGCCGCTGCTGCTGCCGCCCGTCGCACAACCCGGCGACCTGCACGCCTGGCACCTCTACGTCGTGCGCCTGAGCGACGATGCACCGGTCGATCGAGACCGTTTCATCGAGCGCCTCTACGCGCTCGGCATCGGCGCCAGCGTGCACTACATCCCGCTGCACCAGCACCCCTACTGGCGCGAGCGCTATGCGCTCGGCGCTGCACAGTTCCCGCACAGCCAGCACGCCTACGAACGCATGGCGAGCCTGCCGATCTACTCGAAGATGAGCGAGGCGGATGTCGATCGCGTGATCGCCGCAGTGAGAACGGCACTGCGAGCGTGACGCGCCGCCGCAGTGATGGTTGGTGACCTAGAATCACCGCATCAACTCATCAAACTGTTGTGCGAACGACTCTCGATATCGAGGACGACGTCCTCGCCGCCGCCAAGGAACTGGCGCGGCGTGAACGGAAAAGCGCGGGCGCCGTGCTCTCCGAGCTGGCGCGTCGCGCACTCACCGGCGCACCGGCGTCGGGCACGGCGCCCGCACGCAGCGGCAGGAAGCCCGCAGTGGCCGGCTTCCGCGCCTTTCCCGCGCGCGGCAAGGTGGTCACCGACGAGTTGATCGACGCCTTGCGCGACGCCGAGGGCCTCTGAGCTCATGAGGGCCTTGCTCGACGTCAACGTCCTGATCGCTCTGCTCGATGCCAGCCATGTCCACCATGCGCGGGCGACCGATTGGCTCTCGCGGCACGTCGGACAAGGCTGGGCGTCGTGTCCCATCACGCAGAACGGCTGTGTGCGCATCATGTCGCAGCCGAGTTACCCGAACGCCTTGCCGACCGCCGAGGTAGCCCAGCGGCTCAGCGAAGCAGCGGCCGATCGCAGCCACGAGTTCTGGCCCGACGCCGTGAACCTGCTGGAGCCGGGCCGCTTCGACTGGCTGCGGCTGCTCGGCCCGCGCCAGATCGCCGATGCCTACCTGCTGGCACTGGCTGTGGAGAACGGAGGCCGTTTCGTCAGCCTCGATCAGCGCGTTGCGCTGGACGCCGTGCCCGGCGCCCAGAAGCGCCACTGCGTCGTGCTGGTTTGACAGCGAGGGGCACGCGGTGCTCAAACGCGCCTGCGACCTTCTGCTGTCACTCTTGGGCCTGCTGCTGCTGGCGCCGTTTTTCGTGATCATTGCGTTGGCCATCAAGCTCGACTCACGCGGCCCGGTCCTGTTCCGCCAGCAGCGCGTGGGCCGGCACGGCGCCCTCTTCGACATCCACAAGTTCCGCACCATGGTGGCCGACGCGCCCGAGCGCGGCCCGCCCATCACCGTCGGCGACGACGCGCGCATCACCCGCATGGGCCGCTTCCTGCGCGCACGCCGGCTCGACGAGCTGCCGCAACTGATCGATGTGATCAAGGGCGACATGAGCCTGGTCGGGCCCCGCCCCGAGCTGCCGCGCTATGTGGCCCTGTATCCGGCTGCCTTGCGCGAGCGCGTGCTCGCCGTTCGCCCCGGCCTCACCGACCCCGCCGCGCTCGCCTACCTGGACGAGAGCGCCTTGCTCGCCCGGGCCGCCGACCCCGAGCGCGAGTACGTGGAGGTGCTGATGCCCGCCAAGCTGCAAGCCTCTGCCGACTACGCTGCGAGCGCCTCGCTGGGCACCGACCTGCGCGTACTCGTGCGCACCCTGGCGCGGCTTTTCGGCGTCGGCGGCAAGGGCCAAGGCAGCCCCCGCGGCCGATAATCACTGGCTGCCACCGAGCTCGCCGCGACGCCGAAACGGTCAATACAGGCCCCCATGCCGCCTCCCGATTCCACGCTCTGGCACCGACTCGACGCCGCGCTGCGCCGCCTGCGCCCGCACCGCCAGCCGCTCTCGCTGGTGCTCGACGCCTTGGTCATCGCAGCCTGCTGGAACTTCACCTACCTTTTTCGGCTCGGCTTCGAGCGCTGGTGGTCGGCGCGGCCGGCGTACGACGGCTGGGTGCTGCTCGGCATCGTGGCGCTGTATCTCGTGGTCTTCGTGGTGCTCGGCGTGCCGCGCGGCATGTGGCGCTTTTCGGGCTTCGGCGAGATCAAGCGCCTGACCATCGCCTGTAGCCTGGCCGGCGCGCTGGCCGCGGTGATCGTGCTCATGGCCGAGTTGCGCGCGGTGCCGCGCGCGGTGCTGGCGCTGCACCCTGTCATCACGCTGTTCGGCCTGGCCAGCGTGCGCCTGGCCTACCGCATGCTCTACGAACACCTGCGCGCACAGATCGCCGGCGGCGCGCCGCATGCCCGGCGCGCGCTCGTGCTCGGCGCTGGCGATGCGGCGCGGCTCCTGTTGGCCGGCATACAACACCAGGGCTGGGTGGTGATCGGCGTGCTCGACGACGACGCCGCCAAGCAGCGCACGCGCGTGGCCGGCGTGCCGGTGCTCGGTGCTCTGGAAAGCCTGCCCGACTTGGCGCGCAGCCTCGATGCCACGCATGTGATCGTCGCCATGCCCTCGGTGCGCGGCGCGCGGCGGCGCCGCGTGATCGAGCTCGCCACCGGGACCGGCCTGCCGGTGCTCACCGTGCCTTCCGCGCAGGAGCTGCTGGAAGGCGCGACGGTCGCCCGCGTGCGCAGCATCCAGCCCGAAGACCTGCTCGGCCGCGAACCGGTCGTGCTGGACGAAGCCGGCATCGCCGAATGCCTGGGCGGCAAGACCGTGATGATCACCGGTGCCGGCGGCAGCATCGGCGCCGAACTGTGCCGCCAGGTCGCCCGCTACGGCCCGGCGCGGCTGGTGCTGTACGAGCTGAGTGAGTTCAACCTCTACACGATCGAGCAGGAGCTCAGCGAGAGCTTCCCGCACCTGCCGCTGGCGCGGCTCATCGGCGACGTGAAGAACCTCGAGCATCTGCGCCGGGCCATGGCGCGGTGGCGGCCGCACATCGTGTTCCACGCGGCCGCCTACAAGCATGTGCCGCTGATGGAAGAGCACAACGCCTGGGCCGCGCTGCAGAACAACACCTTGGGCACCTGGCACGCGGCCACGGCGGCGGCCGACGCCGGCGCGGAGCGCTTCGTGCTGATCAGCACCGACAAGGCCGTCAACCCGACCAACGTGATGGGTGCGACCAAGCGCGCGGCCGAGATGGTGGTCTCGCACATGGCCTCGCAAGGCCATGCCACGCATTTCATGGCGGTGCGCTTCGGCAACGTGCTCGGCTCGAGCGGCAGCGTGGTCCCGAAGTTCAAGGAACAGATCGCTCGCGGCGGGCCGGTGACCGTCACGCACCCCGACATCACCCGCTACTTCATGACCATCCCCGAGGCGGCGCGGCTGGTCGTGCAGGCGGCGGCCATCGGCGCGAGCGGGCAGGTGCTGGTGCTGGAGATGGGCGAGCCGGTCAAACTGGTCGAGCTGGCGCGAGACCTGATCCGTCTGGCCGGGCATGCGCCCTCCGACATCCGCATCGTCTTCAGCGGCTTGCGGCCTGGTGAGAAGCTGTACGAGGAGCTGCTGGCCGACGGCGACACCACCCTGCCGACGGCCGTGCGGCAACTTCGCGTCGCACGGCTCGACGATGCCGCAGCGCGGGGCAGGGTGGCCGAGTGGTTGGTGGGCAATGCGTGGGCGACGCAAGCAGCAGATGATCCGGCGGTGCGCGAGTGCCTGCGGCAGCTCGTGCCGGAATTCGTTGCCACGAGCGGGTGAGGCGACTGTTCGGGCTGCTGCTGCAGCCCGAGATGCCCCACCCCGCTGCTCACGCCAGATTGCGCTGGGGCGCGTAAGCCTGGCAAGCCTCGACGAAGTGCATCAGCAGCGGCAGCTTGTCGTGTGCTTCGTTCAAGGCCTCGGCCAGAATGGCGGGATTGCGGATGTACTCGTGAACCATGCGGTTGCGAAGGGCACGCGTCTCGACCCACGTTTGGGTCGACTCCAGCAAGCCGAGCTTCTCTGCGCGGTCCAGGTTGTCGAGCACACTCCCAATCGGCTCGGCAAGGCAGCTCAGCAGCTCGGGTAACAACCTGTCGCCTGCCGTGTCTTGCAGCCGAGCGAAGCGTGCGGCGAATGCATCCACTCGCTCCGCAAGCAGCGCGTCGTCGCGCAAAGTGGCGGCGCGCTCTGCGGTGAAGGCTGCACGAACAAGCGCTCGTCGGTGCCGCGTAAATGCTCTGATTCGAGCGCCACGGTCTCGAGCAGAAAGCGCAGACGAGTGCCTTTCGGCGCACCGGCTCTCACAGCGCAACGCCTTCCCGGCGCGCCGCCAGGTGAACGGCCTCCAGCGGTGTCGAGGGGTCAACCACCAGCACATCGACTTTGCGATCACCCAGCGCGCGCTGCATTCGGGCGGTGAGCTGTATTGCAAGACGAACAGGCCGCTCCACGCGATGCGGGCACTCCACCAGCAAGTCAAGATCGCCGCCGCGCAACTCGTCATGCACCCGGGAGCCGAACAACACCACGTGCGCATCGGCACCGGCCAACTCGGCCGTGGCCGCGACGATTACGTCTTGCTGCTCTCGGGTCAGGCGCATGATTTCAGTATGGGGGCCGGCATGCGGCACGACCCCGCGACGAGCCAGCAGCGTGGCAGCCCCTTGCAGGCGTTGCCAGAGGCCTGTGCTAAGGTATTTCCTATAAATACCTATTGGTGTCAGCATTGAGCGCGGCGGTCGTTCGCCCCGTGGCGATCAAGATCGAACCCGAGATCAGGGACCGCGTAAGCGCTTGGCCGATGCGCGTCACCGGAGCGCGCATTGGCTCGTGCGAGAGGCCATCCATCAGTACGTCGAACGCGAGGAAAAGCGCGAGGCGTTCAGGCAGGACGCGATGTCGGCCTGGAACGAGTCAAGCCACTGGCTTGCATGTGACGATGGAAGAGGCCGACGCCTGGCTCGCCAAGCTGGAAGCAGCAAAGGATGTCGAGCCGCCTGAATGTCACGCCTGATCTGGTCGCCGCGGGCGCTGCGCGATGTGCAGTGCCTCCACCGCTTCCTGGCCGAGAAAAACACCGGCGCTGCCGAGAGAGCGGTGAAGGCACTTCGCAAGGGTGTGAGAATCCCAGAGCTTCAGCCAGGCGTCGGCCGACCCGTCGAGGACGTGGAGACGGAGTATCGGGAGTGGCTGATCGATTCCCGGAACAGCGGCTATGTGGTGATGTACCGGTTCGACGGGCAGACCGTGGTGATTCTGACCTTTCGCCATCAACGTGAGCTCGAGTACTGATGCGCCTGCCTGAAACGATCAAAACCATGCCCCCAGCCACCCGCGCCTTCGCATGAACATCGCTTACCTCGACCCGCCCTACAGCCGCTATTTCCAGGCCCTGTCCTCACGCCTGGCGCGGCGCACGGGCGGCAGCTCGGTAGCCTTGCTGTCGTGCCCGGCCTACCGGATGTACACGCAAGGCGATCGCAGCATCGTGTGGAAACCGGGCGATACGGAGCAACTCTATTCGGTGCCGCCCTCGTTCGAGCGGGCCGAATGGGCGAATGCCGAATGCCCCGCCTTCACCCGCGCGTTCTCTCATGCCGTGAGCTGGTTAAAGGCCCGCTTCCAGGCCGAGCGCATCGACACCTGCCTGCTGTTCTCCGATGCGCGGCCGTTCTCGGTGGCCGCGCAACTGGCGGCCCAGGAACTGGGCGTCGTTTGCGTGTATTTCGAGCGTGGCGCCTTTCGGCTGCGGACCTCGAGCCTGAGCACGCACGGCATCAACGCGCGTTTCAATCTGCAGGCCGCTGAAGGCTGCGAGCACATCTCGGGCATGAACGAAGCGGACCTGCCCACGCGGCGCGCTACCGAACCCTGGCTCAGGCTGCGCTTCGCGAAGTTCCTCATCCGCAATGCGCTGGCCCGTGCGGTGGAGCCGGCGCGCGGGCTGATGCAGCACAAGCGCTACCACGTCTTCAACTACACCCGCATCGCGCTCAAGCAGTTTCGCGCCGAGCATCCGGAACTGCCCATGCCGCACGAGCCCGAGCACGAGCCGCCGCAAGGCAACACGCCGCTGGTCATCCTGCCGCTGCAGTTGCCGACCGACTCGCAGTTCGTCATGTATTCCCCGTTCCGTCACAACCAGGAGTTGATTGACTTCGTGGTGAGTGGCGTGCGCAAGGCTCTGCCGAACGCCGAGGTGCTGGTGAAGATGCACCCGATGGACGTGCGACGCTATCGGTTGCCCGAGGGCGCGCGCCTGATCGACGGCAACCTGGCGCGCTTTTATCCGCGCACCGCGTTCGTCGTGTGCCTGAACTCCAACGCAGGCTTCGAAGCTGCGATCTGCGGCAAGACTGTGCTGTGCTTCGGCGACAGCTTCTACACGGGGCCTGACCGCCGCTGCATCCGGCGGGTGAGCCGTGACAACTTCGTGGAGCAGGCGAAGACAGCTGTGGCGCAGGGCGACGATCCCGTCGCCGGACATGAGCTCAAGGCAGCGGTGCTGCGCTGCTACCAGGCACCCGGAGACGCGTGGGCTTATACCGACGAGGATCTAGAGGCGACCGTCGGCATCGTGCTACAGCATGTGGCAGCGGCACGCGGGGCGCGGCACAGGCAGTTTTCGCCTGCGGCGATAACTGCAGCTTCGTTGCAACGACCCGTCACGGCAACGCCCTCGGTGCGGCACGGCTTGGCTGCGGTATCAGACCGGGCGCACGTCGCAATCACGCGTTGAGGATCACCGGCGCCGCCAGCGATCACGCGTGCGCTTAAGTCGTCGCAGCATCCGAAGCCATCGCGCTTCGACCGGCGGCTGCAGATCATGCCCGTGCAGCAACTCATGCAGCGCCCGCTCTGGCGTAGTGAAGGCGCCGCTGACGCCACTGACGTAGGTCGGATAGAGGATCAGCGACGCGGCAACCAATTCGTCGAGTGCCAGCTTTCGGGTGCGCCGCGGGTGCGGTTGAACGTCCTCCGTCAGGCCCCAGCCGGCATAAAAAGGCAGGCCATGGCAAACCACCCGCTTGCCCCGCAGAAGTGCCTCGAAACCGGCGAGGGATGTGAGGACATGCACTTCATCGACGGCACTCAGTAGCGAATGGATCGGCACATCGGTGACCACCTCATCGCAGTGCTCGCGCGTCTGGCGCTCGTCTTTGCCCCTTGATCGTTTCTCGGCAGACACATCGAGGTGAGGCGCATATACCAAGTGCCCGTCCGGCGCGGCGCGCCGTGCCGCCTGCAACAGTCCAAGGTTGGTACGCAACCCTGGAGCACCATAGGTGATCGATGCCTCGGATTCCACTTGTCCAGGAACCAGCACTACCCACTTCGCGCCTGCAGGGCGTTGCCATTTCCTGCTGCCGACGTCGTGTCTGGTGATGCCAGCCCCGACGACTTTCGCCCGCAGGGAGCGGGCACGGGAAAGAAGAGCTTCGTCGAAGGTCGCGGTCTCCAGCAGCGTCTCAAGGTCGGAAGGTGCAGTCGCGTCGTAGTACATACCGCTGCGGTCGATTACCCACGAAAGCGGTTGAACCCGCTTGGCGTTGGCGCTGAGGCCGACGGAACGAAGGAAACCATCCTCGACGCGCAGCAGTAGAGCGTTGTCGCGGGAAACGAGCGCCTTGTCAGCCGGTCGGCCCCATACGGCACGCACCGGTGCATCAGCAAGCCTTTCATCGAGCGGAGCCTGCCTTTGCACGGGGGCTCCGGCAAAGCAAAGCGTACTGCCCCCGAAAAACGCACGCGCGATCGGGCGCTTCCAATTCGGAAATGCGATGGCCTGTACATGAGGTGCAAATCGCTCGCGCTGTCGGCGCTGCAGTGCCAGCCAGTCCATTACTCGTTCGACTTCGCAGCGCTCCAGCGTCTCGGGGTCGATGTAGCGCGGATACTCGACGAGGGCGGCGTGCACCAGGTCTTCCAAAGAAGCGCGGTGCAAGGTGCGGCGCCGCTCAGGTGCTTGCAACTCGTCTTTGGTCAAGCCCCAGCCTGCATAGAACGGCGTGCCAAAGGTACGAACCGGCTTGCCCCATATCAACGCCTCGAAGCCCATCTGGGAGGTGACTACGTACACCGCCTCGGCGTGCTCCAACAGACCCGGCGGGTGGGCGTCTGTCGCCAGCAACATCACCCGCTTCGATTGCCCGGCTGTCAGTGCGTCGAAATGCGCCCGCTTTCTGCCGGCGATGACGTCCGGATGCACTTTCACTATCACGCCAAGCGACGGATGTTCGTCAAGAGCGGCTTCAAGCATCCGGCGGAAGCTTCGTTCGTCGGCCAGACCGTAAGCGATCGAAGCGTCGCCGGCGGTTTGATCAACCACCAAGACATGAGCCGCAAAAGCCACCGTTTGCTCGCGCGCGTGGTTGTACTTGGACAACCTCTGGTCGCGCCAGGATCGAACGACCGCCCGAGCCCGTTCTATCTCTGGCTGCTCGTGAGGCGCAGCGATGAGTTGTTCAAGTCTTGATGGCGCTCGGGCGTTGTAGTAGATGCCAATGTCGTCGACGACAACCGATCGAGGTGGATCGATATCGCCAAGGGAAATCGAACGCAGGAAGCCGTCTTCTAGCGCCAGGTAAGGCAGTCCATATCGATCGGCGTCCGCCTTCGCTTTCAGCGCGACGCCTTTCAGGCCCCAGCCGACGACCGCGGCGCAATCGCCGGCGGGTCTCCCATAGGGCTGGAAACGGATGCGCTGACCCAACAATGCCGGCAGGCCGCTGATCATCAACATGCCGATATTCCGGGCAACCAGAGTTCCCGGCTGTGAAAGGCCTCCGCGGATCAACGTGACTACAAAAGTTGATCCAGCGAAACCGGCGTATTCATCGGCGTGTCGTTCCTGACTTTCCTACCGATTACGCGATCGAGAAATTTGGGTGGCAGGCCACTGCCGGGACGAACGCTGCGAACCGCATCCGGCGTCACTACATCGCCCGCACGAAGTGGTTTGACAAAGTAAAGCGATCTTCGAAACTGCGCGTTTCCTTGCTCGCTGGACTTTCGTCCGTAATCCACTTGGCCCAAGGCGCTCCAAGCGGTGCGCGCGCCGCGACACAAGGCTTGCAGCTCGTTCGGCTCAAGCGAAAAACTGTCGTCAGGCCCACCGCCGCTACGATCGAGAGTGAAGTGCTTCTCGATGATGCAGCCGCCGAGCGCTACGCTGGCAATCGCGGTGGTGTTGTCCAGTGTGTGGTCCGACAAGCCGGTGACCACACCATAGCGCGACATCATGTCGCTCATGGTGCGCAGGTTGTAATCGGCAGCGGGCGCGGGATAGCCGCTCACGCAATGCAGTACAGCGAGTTGCGTGCAGCCGCCGGCGCGGGCCGCGTCGATGGCTTCCTGAATCTCTTCGGCATCCGCCATGCCGGTAGAGATGATCATGGGTTTGCCGGTACGCGCCACGTACTTGATCAGCGGTAAATCCACCGCTTCGAACGAGGCGATCTTGTAGGCGGGAGCGCCGAGACTCTCAAGCAAGTCGACTGCTGTAGGGTCGAAGGGGGAACTGAAAATCGTAATGCCCAGTTCCTGCGCGCGAGCGAACAGCGGCGCGTGCCATTCCCACGGCATGTGCGCTTCCCGGTACAGCTCGTAGAGCGTCCGGCCGTCCCAAAGACCGCCGCGAATCTGAAACTCCGCCGCGTCTGAATCGAGCGTTATCGTGTCCGGGCGATAAGTTTGAAGCTTTATCGCGTCGGCGCCTGCCACCTTGGCGGCTTCGATGATCTTGAGCGCAGTCTCTAGCTTGCCGTTGTGGTTGGCGGACAACTCGGCGATGACGAAGGGAGGCACATCGACAGCGATGCGGCGCCCGGCGATCTCGATACTTGGATTGTTGGACATGGTGACCTTCATTTGCTCCGGTGCCATTCACCGCTCAACAGGCCGAAACAAGCTACATCGTGGTAGCCGTGACCATCAAAATGCTGATCGCGCAAAACGCCCTCCTGCTGGAAGCCCAGCGCGAGATGAAACTTGATGGACTTACGGTTATAAGCCAGTGCCCGAGCGCACAACTTGTGCGCTTCGAGAAAACTAAACGTATAGTTCAAAGCAGTATCACCCAATCGCCGGCCGGTCCCTCTTACCGCGTCGGGTGCCACATAAAACCCCCAATCAGCGATGCGATCGGCCGCGCGCATGTGCACGTTGACAAAACCTCGGGGCCGGCCGTCGCACTCGAATATAAGCAAATGTCGGCCTTCTTCCATCGATGTGCGTTTGAACCATTGCTGGTGTTCCTGCGGCGTAATTTCCGCTTGGTTGAACATGAACGAGCCTACGTCCGGATGATTGCGCCAGACCAGCACTGCTGAAAGGTCCTGATTGACCATGGGCCTTAAGCGATCGTCGCTTTGATCGCCATCAGGCACGGGAGGGCTCCAGGAGGTAGGGCAAAACTCGTTCGACGCCAAGGCCGTCTGTGACGGCACGTGCTGCGTTGCTCATCGTGGACAGGGCGTCGCCCTTCAGCAGGGCTGCTAAATGTTCAGATAGCTGGTCAGCCAGATCTGGTCCGTCCGAAAGCAAAACGGCCGCTCCCGCTCCGACCAGTGCTTGCGCGCCACGGCGTTGATTATCGGCAAGCACGAGGAGCATGCTGGGCAGCCCGACGCAGCACCGTTCCCACGATGTTCCGCCTGCGGCGCCAATGGAAAGATCACTCTCCGTCATCAGGTGTGCCATATCGCTGACGTCGACTCGAACCTTGCAAGTCCATGGCATATCTGCCGCTCGCCGTTGCACACTCTCCAACCAAGGTGCATCCCGCCCCATGACCACGGTAATGCGAAAGTCCGGCGGCAAACGACACAACCGCAACGCGTCCAGCACGCGTTTCGTGACATTGCGTTGATCGCCTCCACCCATGGTAATGAGCAGGTGCCGCGGTAGCGAAAAACTTCGGCGGTGCAGGCTCTCGGCACGTTGCGCGGCGAATTCCGGGCGCAGCAACGCATAAGCCGGGCCGGCAAGTACGGAACAATTTTTTGATACCAAGCTTGCGTAGTCACTGCGCTGGCGGCCCAGGTTCTGATCCAGCAGGAGGTCGCAGTGGTGCGGCCTGTCGGCCAGGTCGTCGATCACCATGAGCTGACGGCAACTGCGCTGCAGCTGCGCTTCCCAAGCTCCGTCGAGCGCGTAATGATCCACCACCAACCAGTCGGTGACTTGCTGATCCAAAGCGGCGACAGTCTGGTCGGCGTCCGTGCGCCAGTCACAGCCTAGCCAAGCGGCGTGAGCGGGCAATTGCTTCCATGGGAGGTCAAGCGCGTCTTTATCAGCAGTGCCAGGTAACGTCGCCACACTGAACCCACGCTCGCGTGCAATATCGATCCGATGTCCTGGATGCTCGCGACAGATGAAGCGGCAATCAGCTCCCCGCTCCCGGAGCGCGGTGGCGAGCGACAGGCAGCGCAGAAAATGTCCGCTGCCAATCTGCAACGAGGCGTCGGTGCGAAAGGCAACAGCAGGAGTCATCAGTCTGCCGCGGACGATGCCTGCTGTGCCTTGAACAACCACTCGGCCCGCGTCCAGTCATCCAACGTGTCGATATCTTGGACGCGGTGACGCGGCAGCATGATCGGCGCGGAGTCGGTCGAGAAGATGGGTGTCTCTGCCAACCAGGCTGAGGCTTGGCCCCAATAAAACTGCCCGGCATCGTGAAACGCTTGTTCGAGGTCTTGCGATCGGGTGTTCCAGTGCTCGGGATAGAACATGCTCACCCGTCCATTGGCCTTTACCCGGATCGCCCGCTGAATGGGAAATTCGTAGTCCGTGACAGAGAAGGAATAAGCAGCGCCGGTGGACTGCAGCATTTCCAGTCCGAGCTGGAGATCGATTGCGGTGACAAAGGGTGCGGTGGCGTATACGCAGCACACTGCATCAGGTGTGCGGCCTTTGGCGCAATGCCACTCGATGGCGTGGCGAATCACCGGAAGGGTGCCTGCGTGGTCGTCAGACAACATGGCCGGCCGGAGAAACGGCACCGACGCGCCCCATTCGCGCGCAACGGTCCTAATCTCTTCGTCGTCGGTCGAGACGATCACATCGTCGAAACAGCCGCTTGCCAACGCGGCTTCGATAGACCATGCCATGATGGGCTTGCCGCAGAACGATTTGATGTTTTTCCGCGGAATGCGCTTGCTTCCGCCTCGGGCGGGGATGACGGCGAGTCTCATCAGGCCATTGCGTGGCGCAAAGCTTCAACCACCATGTCCTGTTGCGCCTCAGTAAGGGTGGCATACATCGGAAGGCTGATCGCTTCGGCGTAATAGCGTTCCGCCTCGGGGTACCGGCCTTGTACGCAACCGAGCCGTTCGTAATAGGGCTGGGTATGCACGGGAATGTAGTGCAGGTTCACGCCGATCCCTTGTTCACGCAGGGCTTCGAACACTTGTCGGTGGCTCACGGCTATGCGATCCAAAGTCAGTCGAACGACGTAGAGATGACGGGCGGAGGCCCCGTCCGGATGCTGCCACGGCAAGGTGAGCGGCAGGGCGGCCAGCGACTCGTCATAGCGCAGCGACAAAGCGTGGCGGCGCGCGACGTAAGCGTCGAGCCGTTCCAGTTGAGTCAGGCCCAACGCGGCCTGCAGCTCCGTCAGGCGATAGTTGAAGCCCAGATCGATCTGCTGGTAGTACCAAGGGCCATCGGATTCACGGGTCATGTGGGCAGGATCGCGGGTGATGCCATGACTGCGGAGCAGGCCAATGCGCTCGGCAAGTTTCGGATCGTTTGTCACCGCCATGCCGCCTTCGGCAGTCGTGATGATCTTGACCGGATGGAAGCTAAAGACGGTGATGTCGCTGTAGCGGCAGTTTCCTACCGGCGCGCTCTCGTACTTGCCACCGATCGCGTGCGATGCATCCTCCACAACCTTGAAACCATAGCGTTGAGCCAGTACATGAATGGCCCGCATGTCGCAGGGTTGGCCGCACAAGTGAACGGGGACGACCACTTTTGGCAGACGCCCTTTCTTTTGCGCCTCGGCCAGCTTGCGCTCCAGGGCTTGCGGACACAGGTTGTAGGTCCGGGGGTCGATGTCAACAAAATCGACTTGAGCGCCGCAATAGAGGCCGCAATTGGCAGACGCGACAAAAGTGATCGGGCTGGTCCAGAGCCAATCGCCCGGGCCAAGATCGAGTGCAAGACACGCGATGTGCAGCGCCGACGTGGCACTGTTGGCGGCTATCGCATGCTCGACGCCGCAATGCTGAGCCACCGCAGCCTCGAAGCGCGGCACTGCCGGGCCCTGCGTGAGGTAGTCAGACCGCAGGACCTCGACAACGGCGTCGATGTCTTCTTGGCGGATATCTTGCCGGCCATACGGAATCATTCAGATTGTCCCGATTTTCGATCGGTTTTGATCGATCCAAGTCCGCAACTCCTGCGGCCCCATCCAGACGTCGTTGCTGTCGCTGGCGTACACGAAGCCCTCGGGCACTTTGGTTCCGCTGCCAATACGAACGGTGTCCTCGCTCCATTTATGAATCGCCGGCAGGATCTTGAAGTGCTCCGGATACTCGTAGGTATGAAAGGAGTCTTCAGCGCCAATCATCTGTTCGTGAAGTTTTTCACCAGGTCGAATTCCCACGAAGTCAAGCTCGGCTTCCGGGGCGACGGCATTGGCAATGTCCGTCACCTTCATTGAGGGAATTTTTTTAACGTAAATTTCACCGCCTTCCATGTCATCGAACGCGTGCCAGACTAATTCGACCCCCTGCTCTAAAGTAATCATGAAGCGCGTCATGCGAGAATCTGTGATGGGTAGCACTTCCTTATCTTTGATGGATAAAAAGAACGGAATTACAGAGCCGCGCGAACCCATTACATTTCCATAACGGACCACCGAAAATCTGGTGTCATGGCCCCCAGCATAAGAATTTCCCGCGACGAAGAGCTTATCCGATGCGAGTTTTGTTGCGCCATACAAGTTGACCGGACTGCTCGCTTTGTCGGTCGACAGCGCCACCACTCGTTTTACCTTTTTGTCGATGCAGGCATCGATTAGATTCATGGCGCCAAAAATATTTGTCTTGACGCACTCGAACGGGTTGTATTCTGCAGTTGGAACAATTTTTGTTGCTGCAGCATGAACCACATAGTCGACGTCATCGAGTGCCCGGCATAGCCGATCGCGGTCACGGACGTCACCGATAAAAAAGCGAACACGAGGATCATTCACAAATTTCTTTGCCATTTCCCATTGTTTCATTTCGTCTCGTGAGTAAATAATAATTTTTTTTGGATTATATTTGGCTAGAGTCATGGGAACAAAGGTGTTTCCAAAAGAGCCTGTGCCTCCAGTAACAAGAATAACTTGGTTATACATAAAAATAAATGATTAGAGAGAAAGTTCAACGTCGAGCACAGACAAGTTTCTGGCAAGATTATTAAAATAGGGAACGATTATTTCGTGATAGGTGCGTTCTATATTTGAAAGACATGCCCGATAGGAAAAAAAGCGATTCGAAATTTCTTGTTGCAGAAATTCGATAGCGCGATGTGGCGTATCCCTATCTGCCTCTAGGGTTTCAGGCGAAAAAGCCAAAAAACATCCCGTGGAAATGTCAGACGTTTGTGAAAAACCATAAGATCGCACATCTTCGGCCAGTAAGATAGAAGGTTTCCTACTGCGCAGAAAAAAAAGATGCCCATGTAGTCTGTACCCTAGATGAACGTCAATGCTTGCATACAGTTTTTGTAAGTTTTTCGACGAACCGTACGGGCGCAGCTCGGAAAAACCAAGTTCAACGGCATGCTCCGCAATTTTTATAGAATGCTCAGACGGTTTTGAGTGAAAAGAAACGAAAAGATCTGCCTTCGGAAGCAGGTCGCGCATGAGGTTGAGTACATCGATCGACTGGATCGTGTAGTTTGGCAGATGTCCAACTGTGAATACCGCCGATTGCACAGGGTCGGGCGGCACGAAATGGCGATTGAGCGCGCGTTCCTCATAAAGGCTCAGATCACCACAATATACTGCTGGAATATTGTTATTTGTTAGAACCTTAACGATCAGGGCATCCCTGCATGGATAAGGTCCAAATCGCTCTGCAAGCAACGAGAGAAAATCAGCTGTTTGACTTCCATACCTAAAATCAGAAAACGATGCTCCTGGCTGTAGCGGCTGCTGAAAGCTGCAACCGATGGGGAAGAAGTTTTTCATTCGACTGAGGTCTGAGAACAGGCGAAAGGTCCCCCGATATACACCATCGCTGACCGAAAAACCGGGTGCAACGATAGAATCGATCCTTTTATCCGTCAGGTTGTCTAAATCGGTTTCACGGAATAGGACATCCGGGGCGTAAAGTGGATGTCGAGCCTTGATTAGGTCTAGCGCTGAGTCGGTGATCAGTCGATCACCGACGTTACGTGATCGTTGAGCGGGATAGGTTGTCAGCAAGAGATTCATTGCTGTAGCGACCAAAAGCTCTTTCGAGGCGCCATGTCCTTACAGGTGGTGAGTAGCGGATGGCGTACCAAGATCTGTGCCGCCGCATCGATCAGTGAAGTCTTGTCGCCGAGTTTTCCACCTTCCACGTGTGTGACGGAACGGTGCCAAACGTCAACTGAGGTTCCCGGACGCTTGCGCCAATGCAGTTCCGAAGAGTTAGACAACAGCAGGGTCGGCCGACCCACGGCACCGGCTAACTCGACGACTGTAGTGGCCGGTGCAATGATCAAATCCATGCAACTCATTAAGCCGGCAACGCCGTCTAAGTCGTTGAACTGATCCAGATCAGGGAAGTTAAGCACTCGACCCGGATATTTGGCCTCCAGCTGAGTCAATTCCGCCGAGCACTCATCGTATTGGAGATTAACGAACTGGACGTCGGGCACCTCAAAGAGCGGCCCGAGTTCGTCGATATTGAAGTAGTGTTCGTTGCGGGAATAGGTCGTCAGACTGCTGCGCCAACTCAGTCCCACCAGCGGCTTCTCAGCCCATGGCTTGAGTCGATCTCGCCAGCGAGCGACACCAACAGGGTCAGGAATCAGGTACGGAGTTCCATTGAATGAGTGATAGCCATCAATAAAATCACCCAGGAAATCCGTGGCTAGCAAGGTTTGGTCAGCATCGTTCGCTGCGCTCCAACCATTGTTGTCAAAAACATCAATTAAATCAGAGCCAGGCAAGGATATGAAATCGTTAAAATCGTCAAGTGAGGCTAAGTTTCGGGCTCGTTTAGACGCGACGAATTTCAGAGCTGGAAAGGACCGCTTAAAAAGAGTGAACAATCGCGGGTCGCAAGTTACTGTTAACTTACTATTTTTTACCCGTTCCCGTAGTCGACCATAATAACTAGAAAAGCGCAATTCATCGCCAGGCCCGAAAAATCCAAGAATCGCCACATTGTTTTCGCCCGTGTCATAGATTCGATCCAGCGATTGAATGTAGCGGTCGCCAAAATACGCGCCAAGCACTTTTCTCGTTTTCTTCATGTCGCGAAAAGTTCGAAACGACGATTTTATTTTCCCCATTCCTAGATACACTTTACGACGATGCATGTCACCAACATCAATGCCAAGAGATATTACTTGGTTAAGCAGATCACCGCCCCAGTCATAATCATTCTTCACGACAGCGAGGCGAAGTGCTTCTCTATACAATAGATTAACCGGCCGTCGCTTTAAAAGTTCTACCATAAGCGCTTTCGCTTCATCGAGCTTGCCTTGATAGCTGTACGCTAGGCTGAGTGCTGCCCAGTAATGAATTTGATCAGCAGGCTTCGGTTCATGTGAACGTAACAAACTTTCCGCCTCCCGCGCCTTGAAGCTGGCAATCAAGCGAACTGCACGATTGATCGGCGAGCCCAGTTCTTGATTCTCTATGCTTGCCTGAAGAGCGTCGATGAAGGGAAGTTTTCCAAAAGCGTTTGTAAGAACTCTAGTAAAGTTTTCGAACGAGCCAAGCCATTGCGGATTCAAAGTGACAGCAACTGACATTGCTTCGCTCGCTTGATCCGGATCATTTGCCAGTGCAGCGCACTGAGCTTGCAATCCGAAGTTTCTGCCTAACTTCCAATTGGGATCGTATCGATTGAAAAAGTCCAGCAAGGCTGCAGCGGAACTGAAATCAAATCTAAGGCGCGCGATCTCTACTAAACCGTTTATCACATCTCCGCTAATGAAACCGGATAGCAGAAGCCGATTCAGTGTCAAGTACGCCCCGTTTAAATCGCGGCGACGAAGATCAAATTCCGCCACTCGAAGTGCGCGTTTTTGATTCTGAATTTCAAAAGATCGCTCAGAATCAGGTGAAACAGAATAAACAGTTCCGTAGGCTAGATGATCTAACGTTTTTCGCGCTTCCTCCAGATGACCGGATTCTTCACAATACCAAGCCCAATGCTCCATGAGTCCGGGTAGTGGTTTGATAATCAGTAGATTTCTCAGCAGTTCGCCGTAATGTTCAAGCTTGATACATGTGCGCAGCGTGCTGAACAACGAGCCAACGGATGCTGCGTCCTTTAACTGGCCAGCAAGAAAATAAGCGACAAAGCGTTGGTGGTGATCACCTTTACAACGCATAAATATCCGTTGCAACGGCAGTGAGGCACTGAGTTTTTGCGCCATTGTGGCGGAAATAAATGGATACAGTGCCGGGCGAAAAGCCGCAGGCCAATATTCAGACTGCAGGAGCAGTGTGGGTTCCGTTTGCACAAGATGTGAGGTAATGCTCGCATTCAGGGCTTGCCGTCGCTGTGCTGTCACTGAAAGCATGGCTGATAGGCAGCCGCGTACTGGATCGGAAAGTGACCCAAGATAGCGCGGATACAAAAGGTAAGCCACACAGAATAGCTGCTCAATTGTCAGGCGACGCGTTCGCCTCTGGACTGCCATGCGGTCGTCAGTAAGACCCCAGCCGGCGTAGAAAGGCGCACCAATTACGGTAACTGGAAGGCCGTGAATCAGCGCTTCGAAGCCACTCAGCGAGGTGAGTGTGTAGACCCGATCGACAGCTCGAAACAGATCTGCTAACGCTACATCCTCGGTCAAGACGCGGCACTGCCTGCATAATGCTGCCAAAGTGTGGGTATTCGCTCGAAAGCCTTGCGTGACATCCGGATGCGGTCGGTAGATGATGTCCGCATCCTCATTTTCTTGTCGCGCCATCTCGATCAAGCGAAGATTAGTCCAACCGTCTCCGAGGCCGTGGAGTATTGAAGCGTCCGACTCGACTTGTCCTATGACAAGGATCCGTCGTTTAAGTCGGGGGCCCAGCACATCTTCGACGGCTCGGAGGCTACCGAGGTTGTACTTACTGATACCGAGGTGGCGCATTAACTGCATCAAGGCTGCGGCACTGTCCAGTAGGGCTGGCGTAGTCGAAAAGTCGTGCTCATTTAAAAACTTCTCAAGATCCGATGGCTTTGAAGCGTCGAAGTAGATGCCGCGACTGTCGAGTACCAACGAAAGCGCGGTCGTATGACGACTACCGAGTTCGGCCGAGCGAATAAACCCGTCCTCCATCCGCAACAGCGGAATGTTTTGTCGCTCCGCTAAGTGCGCCAGCTCCGGTTCATCCTTCATTCCCCAGACTATGAATGAAAGTCCTTCAATCGATTCGCATTGCCGCTCTAGGTGTCTCCAAGACGACCGACCGCGGACATATGCGGTGCGGTATTCCAACAGGTATTTCGAGACAAATTTCCGCTTCCACGGATTAAAGCCGATCATGATCGCAATCGGTTTGCGCTCCTCCGCGAACCAGTTTTCTCCCACCAAGTCAAAAGCGGCGAAGGTGGGAAATTCCGCTTGGAGTTCGCCCTGTATCTCCAGCGATAGCTCCGGTGAAGGGCTTGCCTGCGTACGGGTGTGGCGTGTCGGAATGCCTAGCCGCCGCCACAGCGGCTGGAGACGGCGCAGATCAAGAAAAAAACTCTGCGGGTTGCGCCGAAGCTTCTCAAGCTTCTTTTTCATGCGCGACCGCGCGAGCCAAGATACAAATCGCTTCATCTATGGAAGCCCTTTCTGACGCTTATTGATATCGCCATCTAGAAATCAAGAATGACTTTGGCGGCCACCGCAAGCTGATAAATAATTTGGGTAATACCGCGAGTGATCTCAATGTTTTTCGAATCGATCTTGGGCAGCACCATCACTTCATCGCCGGGGTTCAGCGGGTTGCGGCCGGGCTCGCTCACGCTGCCGTCTTGGCGCAACACGACTACGCGGGCGTCGTCCTCGTCCTGGTTGAATCCCCCGGCACGCTCGATGTAGTCGGACACCTTCGCGTCCGGGTCCCATACCAAAGCGTTGGGCAGCAGGACTTCGCCGCTTACGAGGACCAGATTGCTGCGCTCGGGCACGCGCAGCACGTCGCCGTCTTCGAGTAAGGTGTCGACCGCCTGTACCCGGTCTGCAAGCAGCACCTGGCCGCGTGGCTCTGTTTCTCTAGCGCGCTCAATGAACTGCAAGATGAGGTCCGCTTCGCGCGTGCGCAGCGCGGCCTCTTCGCTGGTGGCGGAGCGCGAGGTTAGCGCGTAGGTCTGCAGGCTGCGCAGCGAGGCTTCCAGCATTTCCTTTTGGCGCTCGGCTACAGAGAGACGGTACAACTGCAGCGCGTCGACATTGGCCTGTGGGGCTGGCTTGAGTCGCGCCAAAGCATCCTGCAGCTTGGCGCCATAGGGCAGGATCAGCGTTCTTTCTCCCAAGTGCGCGCCTTCAACGCGAACGAGGATGGTGCCCGGATATTTGTCCGACGTGAACAGCACTTCGTCCCCGTCTTGAATGGTGACGTCAATTACCGCGCTAAGCGGGTGGTACTCGCTGCGAGTTGTGGCGCCCACCTTTCGTACGATGCTTAGGTGGGTGGCGCTGGGCCGAGGCCGCGCCACGGCCACCAGATCGGCCGCGCTAATCACTGGCTTGCTGAACTCGAACAGATAAGGGTTCAGCACCTCGCCGCGTACCAGCACCGTGTGCTTGCGTGAGTTGGCCACGATCGTGTCGCCGTCTTGCAGTTGTAGAGGCGCGATCTGGCCATCGAGAAGAAAGCGGTAGAGGTTGAACCTGGCGCGCAGCTTACCGGCACGCAGCACGTCCACTTCGAGGTAGCTGCCGCGGTCGGGGTCGATGCCGCCCGCGCGGTCCAGGTAGGCGAGCACCGAGTCCGAAGACAACCCCCCGTACAGGCCGGGTGCGCGCACGAAGCCAGTCACGTAAATCTTCACCGGCTGGGCTGCCTCGAGCGTCGCGTACACGCCCACGTTCGAGCGGAAGGTGCGCTTGGCTTGGGCTTCGACCTGGCGCGTGAGTTCCGCGTTGCGCACGCCCAGCACGCTCACCGGGCCGACGTTCGGGATAAACACATTGCCTTGTGCATCGACCGGCTGCGTTTCGTCGAAGTTGAAAGCACCCCAGATGCGGATGTGAATGCGGTCACCCACGGCGATCTGGTAATCGGGGTTAAAGCCGCTGAAGGCCTCGGAGCCGAAACGCCCAGTGAAGATCTGCGAGCCGAACACCACGGGCTGAGCAGAGGTGAAGGGGTCGGGGGGCAGCGGGTTGGTTTCGCGCGATTGCTGCGGAGCGCTCGCGGTGGCCGCGGGTACCTGAGCAGGCACAGGTGGGCGGGCGGGTGATACGTCAGACAGGCCGCGAGGGCTGAGGTTAAGAGGGTCCACGAAGACCTGCGCGTGGGCCGCCGCACTCAGCGTGAGGAGCAACGCGCACCCCCAACGGCGCAGGCCTGCGCGTGGCGGAAGAAAGAATGCAGTCATGGCGGTCGTTGGTGCAGCGTGGGTCACGTCAATCCTGATGCTCGCGGATGGTGGCGATCACAAGCCGCGCAATGCCGTAAAGCAGCAGGCTGATCACCGCCAGTGTCACGAGGTTGTAGAGGCGGCGCGGATACTGCGCCGTCTCGGGCAGCGAGGGTGGCTCGATCACGACCAGGCTCTTGAGCTTGCGAGAGGCTTCGATGCGAGCGTTCTCCACCGCCGCAAGCGATAGCTTGTAGGCGTCTTCGGCAAAGCCGGCCTGCAGAATCAGCGCCTGAAAGTCCGCGGCCAGCCGATTAAGACGCTCGCCGGTCCGACCCGATGTGGCGCGCAGGCGTTCGATGTCGAGTTGGGAGCGGGTCGCGTCGAGCTGGCTGCGCAAAGCCTTGATCTGATAGGAGCTGTCGTTCAAAAAGGTCTGCGCATTTCGCAGTTCTGCCTCCTGCTCAGCCTGAATCGCTTGCAGTTTTGCGGTCAGCGCACTGCTAGCTTCGGCCTGGGTCAGCGGATCGAGCAGCTTATTTTTGGTCTGGAAGGCCAGCACTTGGGACTTGGCCTCCTGCAGACGCTCCGCAGCACCCTTGAGTTCGGTCTCGGCGAAGCCCATCTGTTCGCGTGCCATGCGCTGCGAAAAACCGTTCACGAAGCGTTCGCTCTCTTCCATGATGGCGGCATTTAGCGCTTGCGCGAACACCGGCTTGAAGCCCTGAACCCGCACCGTAAGCAGGCCCGAGAGGTCATCGAAAGTCACTTCGACGCGGTTGCGGTAGTACTCCAGAAACCACTCCTGGCTCACACCGTCGTACAGCCGGTAGAGCGGGTCGGCTGTCTCGGCCTCGTAGTGCCCGCGCACATCGAGTTCGACATCCAACCGGTTCAGCAAGGCGAGGGAGTGGATGTACTGGCGCAGGTACAGCGTGTCGTCGCGTGCCGGCGGGTTCACGCCGCCCAGCAACATCGCGACACCCGGCACGCTACCTCCTGCATCCTGACTGGCTTGGCGCACGGTGACGATCGACTCGCTGACATAACGGTCTGCAGCGAGCAGTGTGTAGTACAGCGCTGCCAGCAGGAGAGGCACTGCAATGAGAAGCAGTTTGAGGCGGCGCGGGTTGAGCGCCAAAAGCTGGTTCATGGGTCAGTTTGGGCAGAGGTTCAGTAAGGAACTACTCAGAGAGCCGCGAGCGCAACTGAAGCGCCAGATGCGACGGCCTTACGTTTAGCGCGGGGCGGGGTTGGCACAAGCGGTCCCTGATAGGCCAGGATGCCGGCTTCGACGTCTTCGAACAGCGTGGCCGTTCCATCCTTGACCAGAACAACCACGTCGCACCATTGACGAATTTCAGCCATGCTGTGCGACACAAGAATCAGCTTGGCGTTGGAAAGACGCATGCGAAACACTTCTTGGCATTTCTGGCGAAACTGCACGTCTCCCACAGCCGTGGCTTCGTCGATCAAGTAATAGTCGAAGTCGAATGCCATGCTCAGACCAAAAGCAAGCCGAGTGCGCATACCCGATGAGTACGACTTGACTGGGAGATTAAAGTATTCACCGATTTCAGCAAACGCCTCGACAAATTTCATTTTTTCACGCATGGCGTTACCCGTCGCGCCGTAAACTCGGCACACGAATCGCACGTTGTCGCGTCCATTGAGCGAGCCCTGCAAGCCGCCGGCCAAACCGACAGGCCAGGAAATGTTCACGTCGCTGACGACGCGACCATGGTCGGGGCTGTCGATGCCGCCAAGAAGGCGCATCAATGTGGATTTTCCAGCGCCGTTCGGACCGATAAGTCCGATGCTTGCATCATCAGGGAAACGGAAATTAAGGTCCCGAAACACATAACGCCGACCAATGGGTGACGGATACGACTTGGTGACGGCACGCAACTCGATCATGGATTCAACTTGCCAACAGCCGGTGGCGTCGTACGCGATAGAGGCTTAACGCCGATGCCAACAGCAGAACGGCCAGCCCGGCCGGATAGGATAGACTGACTTGGTCGATTACCGGGTAGTGCTTGAAGAAGTAACCCCGTTGTACTTCGATCAGATGCAATATCGGATTCCACAACAACCAGGGAAGCGCCGCTGGCGGAAGCGCGTTGATCGGAAAGATCACGCCGGATATTATGTAGAGCGGAAGATAGGCGATGCGAATGAACACGCGCAGTTGGGGCAGGTCGTCGGTGAGCACCGCGAACAGCAGCCCTAGGCTGAAGCCAAGAACTATCAGGACGCCGCTGGCGAAGATGAGCTGCAGCGGTTCGTCTGGAAACCATTGCAGGCCGTGCCAACCCATTGCTGCAAGAAACACCACGTAGACGGCACTGTTGAGCAGGGCATCGAGCGCCCCGCGCACTAGCAGGGCGTCGATGGGTTTGACCTGACGGTAGCCGAATAGCCCGCGACTGCCGTCGATGGCTCCCATGACTCTCAGCGACATTCCACGAAAAATGAAAAACGGAAACAGGCCTGTTATCAGGAAGAGAACGAAGGGTACGCCCGGCACCAAGCGCTCGCGCAGGTAAACGAAGAGCAGCATCATCAGAGTGACATGCGCGATCGGCTCCAAAAAAATCCAGAACGCGCCCATCCAACGGCCGCCGAACCGCGCTTTTAGGTCCCGTTGCAGCAGCGCGAACAGCACTGCAAGCTGGATCTGCCAAGGCGTACGGGTGGAGCGGGACGTATGCGAAGCTTGAACGTTCATCGGACGAGATGGGCAAGCCCCGGATTGTGCTTTACCCCGCCGCGGCTCCTGCCGTCAGTCAAAGGCGGGCGCTCGCGCCAAGGCGGGCGCGATGCTGTCTTTGCTAGAGAGCACCGGCGCCACGCCGGCATCGGCCCATGCGATGCCGAGGTCCTCGTCGTTCCAGCGCACGGACCCTTCGGACTGCGGGCTGTAGTAATCGGTCGTTTTGTACAGAAAATCCGCGCTCTCGCTCAACACCAGGAACCCATGCGCGAACCCCGGCGGTATCCACAATTGCCGGTGATTCGCCGCCGCGCTCAGTTCCACCCCCACCCAGCGCCCGAAGCGCGGGCTCGAGCGCCGCATATCGACCGCCACGTCGAACACCGCGCCCGAGGTCACCCGCACCAGCTTGCCCTGCGCGTGCGGCGGCAACTGGTAGTGCAGGCCGCGCAGCACGCCGCGCGCCGAGCGCGAGTGGTTGTCCTGCACGAAGGTCACGGAGTAGCCGACCGCGGCATCGAAGGCCTGCTGGTTGAAGCTCTCCATGAAGAAGCCGCGCTCGTCGCCGAAGACTTTCGGCTCGAGGATGAGCACCTCGGGCAGGGTGGTGTGGGTGATGTTCATGGCCCTGTCAGTTCAGTGCGCGGCAAGCGGCAATTGGAGGCAATTCGGGCCCAAGAAGATTGGAGTCACGGTTGAAGGGCTGGCGCTTAGGCGTTTTCTGCGGCAGGAAAGCGCTCACCTGGCTCTGTGAATAGCGCAGATAGCCCTCCATGCGCCGGAGTTGGTCGAGTTTCCTCTGCAGCAACTGAAGATGTTCGTCACAGCGGCACCCCTGTGCGTTTGGCAATGCTGGCGATGGGAGACGGCGTTCCGGCGGAACCGACGACAAGGTCAACATTCAAGTCAAGGCCGTCTTTCAACGCCACTCGACATTTCAGCTCGCTCAGCAATTCGACTGGCTGCTGCGGCTCCACGTAGAGGTCGACGTCTCCGCCACGTTTGGACTCGTCGACTCGTGAGCCGAACAGCCAGACCCTCGTTTTCGGCCCCAGGTGGTGCCGCACGCAATCGCGCACGAGCCGGGTTTGTTGCGGATTCAAGCGCATCGTCTACCTCTCGCTCAAAAAACCCGCTCGCTCAGCACCTTCATCAGGTACTGCCCGTACCCGTTCTTCAGCATCGGCCGCGCATGCGCTTCCAACTGCTCGGCCGTGATCCACCCCGAGCGGTAGGCGATCTCCTCGGGGCAGGACACCTTCAGGCCCTGGCGCTTTTCAAGCGTGGCGATGAATTGCCCAGCTTCCATGAGGCTGTCGTGCGTGCCGGTGTCGAGCCAGGCATAGCCGCGGCCCATGATCTCCACCCCAAGTTCGCCGCGTGCCAGATAGTGCGCATTCACATCGGTGATCTCGAGTTCGCCGCGGGCGCTGGGTCGGATGTCGGCCGCGATGTCGCACACCTGCGCGTCGTAGAAGTACAGGCCGGTGACAGCGTAGTTGCTTTGCGGGGACTTGGGCTTTTCCTCGATGCTCATCGCGCGTTGCTGCGCATCGAAGGCCACCACGCCGTAGCGCTCCGGGTCGGTCACGTGGTACGCGAACACGCTGGCGCCGGCGCTGCGGTCGTTGGCACTTTTCAGCAGGCCCTGCAGGTCGTGGCCGTAAAAGATGTTGTCGCCCAGCACCAGGGCGCTCGGTTGGCCGTCGATGAAACTGCGGCCGAGGATGAAAGCCTGCGCCAGCCCATCAGGGCTGGGCTGCACGCAGTAGCTCAGGTTCAGGCCCCAGCGCGAACCATCGCCCAGCAGCGCCTCGAAGCGCGGCAGGTCCTGCGGCGTGCTGATTAGCAGAATGTCGCGGATGCCCGCCAGCATGAGCGTGCTCAGCGGGTAATAGACCATCGGCTTGTCGTACACCGGCAGCAATTGCTTGCTCAGCGCCAGCGTGGCCGGGTGGAGCCGGCTGCCGGAGCCGCCAGCGAGGATGATGCCTTTGCGCGTCGTCATGAATTCAAAGTCCGATGTAGTGAACAGCGCCGGGATACGACTTGAGCTGTAGGTCACTCATGTCGAGCAGGAAACTTAAAGCGGCGTGTAGAAAGAGCGCAGCATTTCCTCGGGCAACGGGGCATTGAAGTCATCTGGCACCGATAGCCGGCCTGAAAGCAAGCCCAGTCGCCTGGGCGGCTTGCTCGCCTCGAACGGCATGAGCCTGGCGACCGGCTTGCCGGAGCGCGTGATGATGACGTCCTCGCCCGCTTTGACGGCTTCGATCAGCTTGCACAGCCAAGTCTTTGCTTCATGGATGTCAACGGTTGTCATGGTTGTCTGCGAACTCCGCGATTGCGATACGCCAAGCTCGGCGAGCCGGCTCGGAACAGTCAATCGATTGCCGTGCCGTACTGCCGCTCACGTGCCTGAAATCTCCGCAATCAGGCGCGCCACACCCTGCTGCCAGGCCGGAAGGTGAAGTCCGAACGTCGCCTGCAGCTTGTCGGTGGCAAGGCGCGAATTGTGCGGTCGCTTGGCCGGCGTGGGAAACGCGCTGGTCGCAACCGGCTCGATCGCTTGCGGCGTTACCTTGACGGCCCGCCCATGCGCCCGCGCCCACTCGATGACGAAGCGTGCATAACCGTGCCAACTGGTTTCGCCGCCTGCCACCGCGTGGTAAGTGCCGGCCAGCTCCGGGCGCTGCTGCAGCGTGCGCAAGGCATGCGCGGTGATGTCGGCCAGCAGATCGGCGCCGGTCGGTGCGCCGATCTGGTCGTCGATGACGGTTAGCCGGTCGCGCTCGGCGGCCAGCCGCAGCATGGTCTTGGCGAAATTGCCGCCGCGTGCGGCATAGACCCAGCTCGTGCGCAGGATCATGTGCCGGCAGCCGCTGGCGCGGATGGCCTCTTCGCCTTCGAGCTTGGTGCGGCCGTAGACGCTGAGCGGGCCGGTCGGCGCGTCTTCTGCGCGGGGCGCGGCGCCCGAGCCGTCAAACACGTAATCGGTGCTGTAGTGAACCAGCCAGGCGCCGAGCGCGGCCGCTTCGCGCGCCAGCACAGCGGGGGCGGCGGCGTTGATCGTGCGCGCCAATTCGGGCTCGCTCTCGGCTTTGTCCACGGCGGTGTGGGCCGCGGCGTTGACGATGACGTCCGGCCGCACCGCGTGCACCGTGGCCGCGAGCGATTCTGGCCGGCTGAAATCGGCGCTCAGTTCGGTGCTGTCGAAGTCCAGCGCCGTCAGCTCGCCCAGCAGGGCCAGCGAGCGCTGCAGCTCCCAGCCGACCTGGCCGTTCTTGCCGAGCAGCAGGATTTTCATGCGCCCGGCGCCCGGGCGGCGTAGTTCTGGGCCACCCAGTCGCGGTAGCTGCCGCTTTGCACCTCGGCCACCCAGTCGGCGTTGGCCAGGTACCACTGCAGCGTCTTGCGGATGCCCGAGGCGAAGGTTTCCGCCGGGCGCCAACCGAGCTCGCGCTCGATCTTGCGAGCGTCGATCGCGTAGCGGCGATCATGGCCGGGCCGGTCGGTCACGAAGGTGATGAGGCGTTTGTAGGGTCCTGCCGGATCGGGCCGCAGTTCGTCGAGCAGCTTGCACACCGTGTGCACGATGTCGATGTTGGCCTGCTCGTTCCAGCCGCCGATGTTGTACGTTTCCCCGAGGCGGCCGTTCGCGAGCACGGCACGAATGGCGCTGCAGTGGTCGCCCACGTAGAGCCAGTCGCGCACTTGCTGGCCGTCGCCGTAGACCGGCAGCGGTTTGCCTGCGAGCGCGTTGACGATCAACAGCGGAATCAGCTTCTCGGGGAAGTGATAAGGCCCGTAGTTGTTGGAGCAGTTGGTGGTGACCACCGGCAGGCCGTAGGTGTGGTGCCAGGCCCGCACCAGGTGGTCGCTGGCTGCCTTGCTGGCGGAGTACGGGCTGTTCGGTTCGTAGGGGTGGATCTCCGTGAAGGCCGGCGCGTCGGGGGCGAGCGAGCCGTAGACCTCGTCCGTACTCACGTGGTGGAAGCGGAACGCCGCCTTCTTGTCCGCCGGCAATGCGGCCCAGTGCTGGCGTGCCGCTTCGAGCAAGGTGAACGTGCCTTCCACGTTGGTGCGCATGAAAGCGCCCGGCCCGTGGATCGAGCGATCGACATGGCTCTCGGCGGCGAAGTGCAGCACGGCACGCGGCCGGTGCTCGGCGAACAGCCGGTCGAGCAGCGCGCGGTCGCAGATGTCGCCCTGCACGAACACGTGGCGGGGGTCGCCCTGCAGCGAGGCCAGGTTGCGCAGGTTGCCGGCGTAGGTCAGGGCGTCGAGGTTGAGCACCGGCTCGCCGGTGGCCTCTATCCAATCGAGCACGAAGTTGCTGCCGATGAAGCCGGCGCCGCCGGTCACGAGGATCACGGCGGGCCCGCCGGCTTGTCGGCGGCCACGCGGCCGTAGGTGTCTTCGAAGCGCACGATGTCGTCTTCCCCCAGGTAGCTGCCGGATTGCACTTCGATCAATTCCAGCGGCAGCTTGCCGGGGTTGGCGAGCCGGTGGGTCTGACCCAGCGGGATGTAGGTGCTCTGGTTCTCGCTGAGCAGGAGCGTCTTGTCGCCGCAGGTCACCTCGGCCGTGCCCGAGACCACGATCCAGTGTTCGGCGCGGTGGTGGTGCATCTGCAGGCTCAGACGCCCACCCGGCTTGACGCAGATGCGCTTGACCTGAAAGCGCGGCCCCGCGTCGACGCTGTCGTACCAGCCCCAGGGCCGGTACACGCGGCGCGGAAGGCTCGCTTCGCTGCGCTCGCTCTTCTGCAGGCGGGCGACGATCTGCTTGACCTCTTGGCTGCGCTCGCGGTCGGCCACCAGCACCGCGTCGGGCGTCTCGACCACGATCACGTTGTCCAGGCCCACGGCGCTGACCAGCCGGCTGGTGGCATGCACCAGCGTGTTGCGGCTGTTCTCGAACATGGTGTCGCCATGGCCGGCGTTGCCATCGGCATCGCGTTCGCTGACCTGCCACACGGCGTCCCAGGCGCCCAGGTCGCTCCATCCCGCCGCCAGCGGCAGCATCTTCACTGTGAAGCCGGCGTCGGGTTGCGCCGGGCTCGGCTCCATCACCGCATAGTCGATGGATTCCGACGGGATCGCGGCGAACGCCTTGGCGTCCGGCCGCACGAAGCTCGCATCGGTGCTGCGCCCCACCCAGGCCGCTCGCGTGGCCGTGGCGATGTCAGGGCGGAAATGGCTCAGCGCCGCCAGCCACACCGACGCACGCAGCACGAACATGCCGCTGTTCCAGGCGTAGCCGCCATCGGCGAGATAACGCTGTGCGGTCGCGAGGTCGGGCTTCTCGACAAAAGCCTTGACCTGCCGCACCGGCCCGCGTCCCTCACTGTGGATGTAGCCGAAGCCGGTTTCGGGCCGGTCGGGCACGATGCCCAGCGTCACGATGCCGCCCTCGGCGGCGACTTCGATGGCGGCCAGCAGCGCCGCGCTGAAGGCGGCCGCGTCGGTGACGGTCTGGTCGGCCGGCGTCACGACCATGATCGGATCGGCGGCCCCGCTGTTGCCCGGCTCCGCGGCTTGTGCCGCGATGGCGGCCAGGGTCAGCGCCGGCGCGGTATTGCGGCCCATCGGCTCGAGCAGCAGCGCGCCAGCGCCGACCTTGATCTCGCGCAACTGCTCGAGCAGCATGAAGCGGTGCTCTTCGTTGCCCACCACCAGCGGCGGCGCGGCCGACACAGCGTCCCCCTGCAGGCCGGTGAGCCGCAGCACGGCTTGCTGGAACAGGGTCTGTGTCCCGGCGAGTGCCAGAAACTGCTTCGGATACAGCGCGCGGCTCAGCGGCCACAGGCGGGTGCCGGAACCTCCGGCGAGGATGACGGGGACGATGTGATGCATAAGGGCTCCAGCGGCAGCACTATATCGGCGAGTGCGCGGCCTAATGAACGGCAGGACCGGCTGGCTACACTCGATTCATGCTGCTTTTTCTCTGCGCGTTTGCCGCGTCGGCCGCGCTCACCCTGCTGACCGTGCGCTCGGAACGCGGGCAGGGCGCCTCGATCCTCGATCGTGGCCGCGGCGGTCCGCAGAATTTTCACGCCAGACCGGCGCCGCGCATCGGGGGCATCGGCATCTTCAGCGGCCTGCTGATGACGACGATGGTGCTGTGGTGGTGGGCCGACGTCGAGGTGACGTGGCTGGCTGTGGCGCTGCTGTTGTGTGGCACACCGGCCTTTGCCGCCGGTCTGCTCGAAGACTTCACCAAGCGCGTGCGCCCGAGATGGCGGCTGCTAGCCACCGCGATATCGGCGGCGCTGGCGGTCCTGCTGCTCGACGCCACCATCACCCGCACCGACCTGTGGGGGCTGGATTGGGTGGCGGCCTTCCCGCTCGGTGCCGCCTTCCTGGCGGTCTTCACGGTGGCCGGCATCGCCAATGCGGTCAATATCATCGATGGCTTCAACGGTCTGGCGGCCATGTGCGTTGTGATGATGCTGCTGGCCATCGCCTACGTTGCCGGCCAGGTGGGCGATGAGGCGCTCACGACCGTGGCGCTGGTCGGGGCCGGGGCCGTGCTCGGTTTTTTCGTGTGGAACTATCCGGCCGGCCTTATTTTCCTGGGCGATGGCGGGGCCTACTTCATCGGATTCTTCGTCGCCGAGCTCGGCATCCTGCTGCTGCAGCGCAACCCCGAGGTGTCGCCGCTGTTCCCGCTGCTGATGGTGATCTACCCGGTGTTCGAAACCCTGTTTTCCATGTACCGGCGCCGGATCGTGCGCGGCAGGGCGGTCGGCATGCCCGACGGCGTGCATTTGCACAGCCTGATCTATCGGCGTGTGCTGCGCTGGGCGGTCGGCAATCGTGACGCCGCCGCACTCACGCGCCGCAATTCGATGACCGCGCCCTACCTGTGGCTGCTGTGCATGCTGGCGGTTGCGCCGAGCGTGCTGTTCTGGGACAACTCGCGCGTGCTCGGCGGCTTCATCCTGCTGTTCGCGTTTTCGTACATCGTGCTGTACAGCAGCATCGTGCGGTTCAGGGCGCCGCGCTGGCTGGTGTCACGGCGCTGAGGGCCCGCCTTGCAGCACAGGTAGCCCCCTCGAGTCGCCGATATCGGCTCTCCCCGATAATCCCTGGACATGCAAAGTGAAATAACCCCTGCGCTGCCGGCCTCGCCGGCCGAGGCGCCTCCCGCCCGTTTCGATACCCTCGCGCTCGACCCCAAGCTGCTTCGTGCCGTGGCCGACTCCGGCTATATGACGATGACGCCCATCCAGGCCAAGGCAATCCCGCTGGTGCTGGCGGGGCGCGACGTGATGGGCGCGGCGCAGACCGGCACGGGCAAGACGGCTGCTTTTTCGCTGCCGCTGCTGCAGAAGATGCTGCGCCATGAAAGCAGCAGCACCTCGCCGGCACGCCATCCCGTTCGCGCTCTGGTGATCGCCCCGACGCGGGAGCTGGCCGATCAGGTCGCCAACAGCATCAAGACCTATTCGAAGCACACGCAGCTTCGTGCGACGGTGGTGTTCGGCGGCATCGACATGAAGCCGCAGACGGCCGAGCTCAAGCGCGGCGTTGAGGTGGTGATCGCCACGCCGGGCCGGCTGCTCGATCACATCGAGGCCAAGAACTGTTCGCTGAACCAGGTCGAGTACGTGGTGCTCGACGAGGCCGACCGCATGCTCGACATCGGCTTCCTGCCGGACTTGCAGCGCATCCTCAGCTACCTGCCGAAGACGCGCCAGACATTGCTGTTCTCGGCCACCTTCTCGCCCGAGATCAAGAAGCTGGCGCAGAGCTATCTGCAGGATCCGATCCTGGTGGAAACCGCGCGCCCGAATGCCACCGCCTCGACGGTCGAACAGCGCTTCTACCGCGTCGAAGACGACGACAAGCGCGCGGCGGTGCGCCAGTTGCTGCGCCAGCGCGGCATCGGCCAGAGCCTGGTGTTCGTCAACTCCAAGCTCGGCGCCGCCCGGCTGGCCCGCGCTTTCGAGCGCGACGGCCTCAACACCTCGGCGCTGCACGGCGACAAGTCGCAGGACGAGCGGCTCAAGGCGCTGGCCGCCTTCAAGGCCGGCGAAGTCGATTTGCTGGTCGCGACCGACGTGGCGGCCCGGGGCCTCGATATCGTCGACCTGCCGGCCGTCTTCAATTTCGACGTGCCTTTCAACGCCGAAGACTACGTGCATCGCATCGGCCGTACTGGCCGTGCGGGGCAGTCAGGGCTGGCCATCACGTTGGTGTCGCGCGACGACGCCCGGCTCATCGCCGACATCGAAAAGCTGATCAAGAAGAAGCTGGAGATCGAGCCCTTCGAGGCCGAGGACGACCGGCCTCGCCGACCGCCGCGCCGTGATGACGGCCCTCGCGATGAAGCGCCGCGCGCGCGTTCAGAGGAACGCGCCGCCGCACCCGCGCGCCGCTACAACCCGCCGGCCCCCCCGGCCGATCCGTTCTTCAGCCAGCCTTACGAAGCCCAGGCCTCGGCCGGGCAGGCGGCACCAGACAGTGCCAGTCGCGAGGCGGCATCGGCTTCGAGCGGGCTGTCGCGCTACCACAAGACAAAGAAAAAGGTCGCTGCGCTGCTCGGCGGCTGAGGCCCTGCCTGGCGCCGCCGGACGCAGCAGCCGGTATGAAGCAAGGTGTCCGCCGGCCGGATCCGTGCCGTAAGCAGTGTGCTCGCGAGAAAGCTCTTCAAGCCAGCAGCGCGAACACCGCCGGCACATCGCTCGGCAACTCCAGCGGCCTTGCGCGCCAGCCGGCTACGTCGTCGGTGCGGGTCCAGCCTGCCGCCAAGGTGAGGCCGCAGCTCACGCTCAACCGGGTGGTCGGCGCCAAGGCGGCGAGCAGCCCGCGCAGCAGCGCGGCGTTGCGGTAGGGCGTCTCGATCATCAACTGCGTCTGGCCGAGCCGGCGCGACAGCGCCTCCAGCTCCTTGAGCCGTTGCGCCTGGGCCGAAGCCTCCTGCGGCACATAGCCGACAAAGGCGAAGCTCTGGCCGTTGAGCCCGCTCGCAGCCAGCGCCAGCAGCAGCGCGCTCGGGCCAGCAAGGGCCTGCACCGTGACGCCGGTGGCATGGGCGGCGGCGACCAGCGCGGCGCCGGGGTCTGCCACAGCCGGCAAGCCGGCTTCGCTGATCAGGCCGATGTCATGGCCGGCCAGGGCCGGCGCGAGCAGCGGCCGCAGATTGGGCAGCGCGGCGTCGGGGCGGCCCTTGGGCGGGCGCGGCAGCTCGCGAATATCGAGCGCCTGCAGCGGCTGTGACAAGGGCACGAGCGCATCGACGCGCTTGAGAAAGGCGCGCGTTGTCTTCGCGTTTTCGCAGACCCAGTGGGTGAGCCGCGCGGCAGTCTCGATCACGTGTTGCGGCAGCACGCCGCGCAGATCGGGAGGCGCGCTGCCTTCGCGCACGGTGCCCAGATCGAGCGTGTTCGGCACCAGCAGCAGCCGACCGCTCACACGAGGCTCCGCAGCGGCTCGATACCGGCCTCGCGCAGCAGCCGCGTGGTGGCGATCAGCGGCAGTCCGATCAGCGCGGTCGGGTCGTCGGACTCGATGGCTTCCAGCAGCGCGATGCCCAGACCTTCGGACTTGGCGCTGCCGGCACAGTCGTACGGCTCTTCGGCATACAGGTAAGCCGCGATCTCGGCTTCGCTCAGTTCGCGAAAACGCACGGTCACCGGCACGCGCACCACGCGCTCGAAACCACGTGCCGGGCGCAGCACCGCCACCGCGGTCTGAAAGACGACGGTCTGCCCGCTCATCGACCGTAATTGCGCCACCGCGCGTTCGTGGTTGCCCGGCTTGCCGAGCGGCACGCCGGCCAGGTCGGCCACCTGATCGGCGCCGATCACTACCGCGTCGGGATGGCGCCGCGACACCTCGTGGGCCTTGGCCAAGGCCAGCCGCTCGGCCATTGCGGCCGACGCTTCGCCGCGCAGGGGCGTCTCGTCCACGCGCGGCGAATCGCTCGAGAAGGGCAGGCGCAGGCGTTCGAGCAGTTCGCGGCGATAGCGCGAGGTCGAACCCAGGATCAATCGGGGGGTGGGCAAAGGGGCATTCATGGCGGCATTGTCGGGGCCGGTCATAAACTGCGATCCGATGAAATCGCGTGAATTCGATCCGCTGCGGCTCGATGTCGCCGCTTTGGCCGAGCAAGGCGCGAGCCTTGACGGAAGCTGGCCGCTGGCTTCGCTGCAGCGACTCGCCGCGAGCGCCCATGCCGAAGCGCCGCCGAAGGCCGACGATGTCGTGACCTGGTCGGCGCGCGGCGAACGGCGCATTCGTGTCGGGGCGCCAGCCGAGATCTGGCTGCATTTGCAGGCCGGCGCGTGCCTGGAACTCGAATGCCAGCGCTGCCTCGGGCCGGTTGTCGCCTCGCTCGAAGTCGACCGGGCGTTGCGCTTCGTGCCCGGCGAGGATCAGGCCGCGGCGCTGGACTCGGACAGTGAAGACGACGTCCTGGCCCTGAACCGTTGGCTCGATCTGCGCGAACTCGTGGAAGACGAACTTCTCCTCGGGCTGCCGCTGGTCCCGCGCCACGAGTCGTGTCCGCAGCCCCTGCCGTTGGTCGGCGAGCCCGCGTTGCCCGAGGGCCAGGCTGAGCGGCCCCATCCTTTCGCCGTCTTGCAGGCGCTCAAGGAGTCCGGCGGCAAGCATTGACAGCACGGGAGCGGATGGTGCTTTTGTCCGCCTCTTCCTCGGCAAACGCGCGAGGGACGGCGTGGCCGTGCCGTGCGGTCAAGCTCGGCGACCATAGGCTCAGTGATACACTTTCGGGCTTTTCCGCGCTCGACCGCTCGGTTTGAGCGCGGACATCGCCGAACCTCGGTTCGGCATCGATACCGCCGCGTCTTCCAATCACCGGTAAGCCGCGGCAGCGCCCTCAGTGGCGCCACCTGACCCAGGAGCCCTTCATGGCCGTTCAACAGAACAAGAAGTCGCCGTCCAAGCGTGGCATGCACCGCTCGCACAATGCGCTGCATACCCCGGGCACGGCCATCGAGCCAACCACCGGCGAAAACCACCTGCGCCATCACATCAGCCCCACGGGCTTCTACCGTGGCCGCAAGGTGCTCAAGACCAAGGCGGATGCCTGAGTCGGTCCGGTCCGGCGCCTGCTGAAGCCGGTCCTGTTTGCGTGTTTCGAACGTCCGGCCCACGGTCTGCGATCCGGCCGACGAGCGTTCTCCGTGCGCAGCGGGCACTTGCCGGTACCGCGCCGAGCGCTTAGCGTGGTGGTCGTGATTCCGTTTTTGTTGCCATGAAACCCCCGCAGTCCGCCCCGCCTCTGTCCGGCACGGTCCGCCTCGCCGTCGATTGCATGGGAGGCGACCACGGCGTGAGTGTCACGCTGCCCGCTTGTCGCGCTTTTCTCGACGCGCATCCGCTAGCCGAGTTGCTGCTGGTCGGCCGTGTCGAGGCGCTGGCGCCTGCCGCGGCCTGGCCGCGCTGCACGCTGGTGGCGGCCAGCGAGGTCGTCGCAATGGACGACTCGATCGAAGTCGCGCTGCGTCGCAAGCGCGACTCGTCCCTGCGTGTGGCCATCGCACAAGTCAAGCCGGTCGAGGGCGTCGCGGCTGCGCATGCCTGCGTGTCGGCGGGCAACACCGGCGCGTTGATGGCGCTTGCGCGCTACGTGCTCAAGACGCTGGAGGGCATCGACCGGCCGGCCATCGCCACCGTAATGCCCAACCAACTCGACGGCCACACCACGGTGCTCGACCTCGGCGCCAACGTCGATTGCAGCGCCGAGCACCTGTTGCAGTTCGCGGTGATGGGCAGTGCGCTGGTGGCCGCCGTGGAAGGCAAGCCGAATCCCAGCGTGGGCCTGCTCAACATCGGTGAAGAGGCCATCAAGGGCAGTGAAACCATCAAGCGGGCCGGCGAACTCTTGCGTGACGCCGCGGCTGGCGGCCACGTCAACTTCATCGGCAACGTCGAAGGCAACGACATCTTCACCGGCAAGGCCGACATCGTGGTGTGCGATGGTTTCGTCGGCAATGTGGCCTTGAAGACGGCCGAGGGTTTGGCGTCGATGCTGTCGAGCTTCATCCGTCAGGAATTCACCCGCAACTGGTACAGCAAGTTTGCAGCGCTGATCGCCCTGCCGGTGCTCAACCACTTCAAGAAAAGAGTCGATCACCGCCGCTACAACGGCGCAGCCCTGCTCGGCCTGCGCGGGTTGGTCTTCAAGAGCCACGGTTCGGCCGATGCGTTCGCCTTCGAGCAGGCACTCAACCGGGCTTATGATGCGGCGCGCAACCGGTTGCTGGACCGCGTTCACGACCGCATCCTCGAGACGCTGCAGGCCATGCCGGCCGAGCCGCAGCCCCAGACCGATCCGGTCGCGCAAGCCGCATGACTCCGATTTCTCCCGCGCTGCCGCGCCATTCGCGCATCACCGGCACCGGCAGCTACTTGCCGCCCCGGCGCATGAGCAACGCACAGCTCGCTGCCGAGTTGGCCGAGCGTGGCGTCGAGACCTCCGACGAATGGATCGTCGAGCGCACCGGCATCCGCGCTCGCCACTTCGCTGCGCCCGACGTCACCTCCAGCGACCTGGCCTTGCACGCCGCGCGCCACGCGCTCGAAGCCGCGGGCCGTTCCGCTGCCGACATCGATCTGATCATCGTCGCGACGTCCACGCCCGACATGATCTTTCCGTCGACCGCCTGCCTGCTGCAGGCGAAGCTCGGCGTCGCCGGTTGCCCGGCCTTCGACGTTCAGGCGGTGTGCTCCGGCTTCGTCTATGCGCTGGCGGTCGCCGATTCCATGATCCGCACCGGCGCGGCGAGCAAGGCGCTGGTGATCGGCGCGGAAGTGTTCTCCCGCATCCTCGACTTCAACGACCGAGGCACCTGCGTGCTGTTCGGCGACGGCGCCGGTGCGGTGGTACTCGAGGCGAGCGACACGCCCGGCATCCTGGCCTGCGAGCTGCATGCCGATGGCCGCCATGCCGGCATTCTGTGCACACCCGGCACGGTGCAGGGCGGAAAAGTGCTCGGCGATCCGCTGCTCAAGATGGACGGCCAGGCGGTCTTCAAGCTGGCGGTCGGCGTGCTCGAGAGCGTGGCCCGTTCGCTGCTCGTGAAGGCCGGCCGACAAGACAGCGACATCGACTGGCTGATCCCGCACCAGGCCAACATCCGCATCATGCAAAGCACGGCGAAGAAGCTCAAGCTGCCGCTGGACAAGCTGGTGGTCACTGTCGATGAGCACGGCAACACGTCGGCGGCTTCCATTCCGTTGGCGCTCGACCACGCCGTGCGCGGCGGCAAGATCCGTCCTGGTGACACGGTGATGCTCGAAGGCGTGGGCGGCGGCTTCACCTGGGGCGCGGTGCTGCTCGACCTGTAGCGTTCGAGCCTCGCGACGCCAGCTTGCTACAACCTAGAACAACGACGAGAAACACTTCCGGATGTCCGTCTTCGCATTCGTCTTTCCCGGCCAGGGATCCCAGAGCGTCGGCATGCTCGACGCCTGGGGCGATCATCCGGTCGTTCGCGACACGCTGGCCGAGGCTTCGCAAGCGCTCGGGTCCGATCTTGCCGGGCTCATCCGCCAGGGCCCCAAGGAAGCGCTCGACCTCACCGCCAACACGCAGCCGGTGATGCTCGCGGCCAGTGTGGCCTGCTACCGCGCCTGGCTGGCTGAAACGGGTCGCGAGCCGGCTTTCGTGGCCGGTCATTCGCTCGGCGAGTACAGCGCGCTGGTGGCCGCTGGTGTACTGAGTCTGGCCGACGCCGTGCCGCTGGTGCGCTTTCGCGCGCAGGCGATGCAGGACGCGGTGCCTGTAGGCACCGGCGCCATGGCGGCGATCCTGGGCCTGGAGGCCGATTCGGTGCGCGCGGTCTGTGCTGAAGCCGCGGCGATCACGCACGAGGCGGTCGAGGCGGCCAACTACAACGATCCGAAGCAGACCGTGATCTCCGGCAGCAAGGGCGCGGTGGACAAGGCTTGCGAGCTGTCCAAGGCAGCGGGCGCCAAGCGCGCACTGCCGCTGTCGGTGTCCGCACCTTTTCATTCCAGCCTGATGAAACCCGCTGCTGAACGCCTGCGTGAACGCCTGGCCGACACGCCGCTGGCAACGCCCGCCATCCCGGTGCTGAACAACATCGACGTGGCGCTGGAGACCGACGCTGCGGCGATTCGCGATGCGCTTTACCGCCAGGCCTTCGGCCCGGTGCGCTGGGTCGAACTGGTTCTGGCGCTCAAGCTGCGCGGTGCGACGCATGTCGTCGAATGCGGCCCGGGCCGGGTGCTTTCGGGCCTGGTCAAGCGCATCGATGCGGAACTGCTGGTGGCCAACATCGGCGATCCGGCAAGCCTGGCCCACGCCCGGGAAATGCTGGCATGAGCGTCACTGATTCCCCTGCGCGTATCGCCCTCGTCACCGGCGCGAGCCGCGGCATCGGCCGAGCCATCGCCACCACCCTGGCGGCGGGCGGCTTCAAGGTCATCGGCACGGCGACCAGCGAGGCGGGCGCTGCCAGCATCGGTGAGGCGCTGCATGCACAGGGCGGCCGCGGTCTGGTGCTCGACGTCACCGACGGCGCCGCGCTCGAAGCCGCTGTAGACGCCATCGTCAAGCAGGACGGCGGCCTGCACGTGCTGGTCAACAACGCCGGCATCACCCGCGATCAGCTTTCCATGCGCATGAAGGACGACGACTGGGACGCCGTGCTGGACACCAACCTCAAGGCGGTGTTTCGCGCGAGCCGCGCCGTCATCCGGCCGATGATGAAGCAGCGCTTCGGGCGCATCGTCAACATCACCTCGGTCGTCGGCGCCAGCGGTAACGCGGGTCAGGCCAATTACGCGGCAGCGAAGGCCGGTGTGGCCGGCATGACGCGCTCGCTGGCACGCGAACTCGGCAGCCGCGGCATCACCGTGAACTGCGTGGCGCCTGGCTTCATCGCCACCGACATGACCGACGCCCTGCCCGAGGCGCACAAGGCGGCGCTGCTCGCGCAGATCCCGCTCGGCCGGCTCGGCCAGCCGCAGGAGATTGCCGATGCGGTGGCGTTTCTAGCCTCGCCGCAGGCCGCCTACATCACCGGTTGCGAACTGCACGTCAACGGCGGCATGTTCATGAATTGAAGCCGCGAGGCGGTTGTCCGGCAGCCCGGCGAGCGGGCAGTCGGGCGTCTCGGGCCCGACACCCTGCAGCCACTAGAATCACCGGCTGTTTTTGCAAACTCTCCTTGGAGAAGTCATGAGCGACATAGAAGCACGCGTCAAGAAGATCATCGCCGAACAACTCGGCGTGGCCGAGGGCGAAGTCACCACCGAGAAAGCCTTCGTCGCCGATCTGGGCGCGGATTCGCTGGACACCGTCGAGCTGGTCATGGCCCTCGAAGACGAGTTCGGCATCGAGATCCCCGACGAAGAGGCCGAGAAGATCACGACTGTCCAGCTCGCGATCGATTACGCCAAGTCCCACGCCAAGGCCTGAGCGCCGCGGCCGCAGCAAGCAAGAAATCTTCAACGCAATGAGCCGTCGTCGCGTCGTCGTGACCGGTCTCGGTCTCGTTACTCCCGTGGGCAACACGGTGGACGAGTCCTGGGCCAACCTCGTGGCCGGCCGTCCTGGCATCGCCACCGTCACCAAGTTCGATGCATCGAGCCTGTCCTGCCGTTTCGCCGGCGAGGTCAAGGGTTTCCGGATCGAGGATTACATCCCGGCCAAGGATGCGCGGCACATGGACACCTTCATCCACTACGGTCTGGCGGCGTCGCTGCAGGCCGTGAAGGATGCGGGCCTGCCGACCGGCCAGGCCCTGAGCGAGGAGCAGGCCGAGCGCATCGGTTGTCTGGTCGGCTCGGGTATCGGCGGCCTGCCGATGATCGAAGAAACCCACAAGGAACTCACGGAACGCGGCCCGCGCCGTGTGTCGCCGTTCTTCGTGCCGGCCTCGATCATCAACATGATTTCGGGCCACCTCTCGATCGAGTGCGGCTTCACGGGCCCCAACTTGGCGATCGTCACCGCCTGCACCACCGGGCTGCATTGCATCGGCCAGTCGGCGCGCATGATCGAGTACGGCGATGCCGACGTGATGATCGCCGGCGGCGCTGAATCGACCGTCTCGCCGCTGGGCATCGGCGGCTTCGCCGCGGCGCGGGCGCTTTCCACGCGCAACGACGATCCGGCCACGGCATCGCGCCCCTGGGACAAGGACCGCGATGGCTTCGTGCTCGGCGAAGGGGCCGGCGTCATGGTGCTCGAGGAGTACGAGCACGCGAAGGCCCGCGGCGCGAAGTTTTATGCCGAACTGATCGGCTTCGGCATGGGGGCGGACGCCTTCCACATGACCGCGCCCAACGTCGACGGCCCCAAGCGGGCCATGAAAGCGGCCCTGCGCAATGCCGGCATTAACGCCGACCAGGTGCAGTACCTCAATGCCCATGGCACCTCGACGCCGCTGGGCGACCTTAACGAAACCAACGCCATCAAGCTGGCCTTCGGAGAACACGCCAAGAACGTGGTGGTGAATTCGACCAAGTCGATGACCGGCCACCTGCTCGGCGGCGCCGGCGGCATCGAGGCGGTGTTCACCGCGCTCGCGCTGCATCACCAGATCTCTCCGCCCACGATCAACATCTTCAACCAGGATCCCGAGTGCGACCTGGACTACTGCGCCAACACCGCGCGCGAGATGAAGATCGAACACGCCGTGAAGAACAACTTCGGCTTCGGCGGCACTAACGGCACGCTCGTATTCAAGCGCGCTTGAGGCGGATCGCCTCGACCCCTGATCTGCCCCGGCCATGCGTGCGGCGCCAGCCGTGAGCGTGAGCGCAGCACCTTCGCGGCAATGGTTTGCCGCTCTGCTGGCTTTGTGTTTTGGGATGCTTGCTGCCACCGCCTGCTGGGCGTGGCAGCGCGGCGATGCCGCTGGTTGGCTGGTCTGGCTGGGCGCGGCTGCGCTTGCGGCTCACTGTGTGTGGCGCGCTCGGCGCCGGTCCCTCCTGACATTGCGCTGGGATGGCGAGCGCTGGTGGCTCGCGCTGCCGGCCGGCTCAGCGGAAATGGCTGGCGATCTCACGGTCGCAATGGACCTCGGCGCATGGCTGCTGCTGCAGTTTCGCGCCGAGCCGGACACCGTCGCGCGCCCACATCGCCGATGGTTGCCGCTGCAGCGTGCAGGGTTGCAAGCGCACTGGCATGCGCTGCGCTGTGCGCTATATTCGCCGCGCCCGCAGGCAACCTCGCCCGCTGCGCCCGATCCGAGCGCCTGAAGCATGACCCCCGAAACCGAAGCCGACGCCCTGTTGATCGAGCGGGTCAAATTGGGCGACGTGCGGGCGTTCGAGATGCTCGTGGTCAAGTACCAGCGCCGCATCGAGCGACTGATCGGTCGCATGGTGCGCGATACCGACCTGGTTCAGGACATCGCCCAGGAAACCTTCATCCGCGCTTACCGGGCAATCCCCAAGTTCCGCGGCGAAAGCGCCTTCTACACCTGGCTCTACCGCATTGCCGTCAATACCGCCAAGAAGGCGCTGGTCGATCTCAAGCGCGACCCGCTGGTGACGGAGTCGGCGCGCTTCGGGCGAGATGAGGAGGGCGACGAAACTTCCCGCGTCGAGAACGAACTAACCGACGGCGAAACCCCTGAGGCGTTGCTGGCTTCCAAGCAAGTGGCCGCCGCAGTGAACTCCGCGATAGAAGCCTTGTCCGAAGATCTGCGCCAGGCGATTACGTTGCGCGAGATCGACGGCTTGAGCTACGAGGACATTGCCACCGTGATGAACTGCCCGATCGGCACGGTGCGTTCGAGAATTTTCCGGGCCCGCGAGGCGATTGCCGAGCGGCTGCGTCCGTTGCTGGACACGCGCGCGGGCGAGCGCTGGTAGGCGCCGGATTGATGGAGTGGTGCGATGAAAGAAGCCGATAACCTGTCGTCGATGCAGGCGCTTTCAGCGTTGGCCGACGGTCAAGCCGATGCTGCGCTGGCCGCATCGCTCAGTGCCGCGTGGCGCGACGACCCGGGCTTGCGCGAACGCTGGCATGCCTATCACCTGATCGGCGATGTGCTGCGCTCCGACGACCTGGCCGCTTGTGCGCATGACGTCGCCTTCTTGCAGCGACTGCGGTCACGGCTCGAGCGCGAGCCGATCGTGCTCGCGCCTTCGGCCCTCGAAACCTCTGCGACAGCGGTGGCAAGTCGCACGCGGGCGAGCGGCGGCCTGCTGCGACGTTGGGCCACGCCGGCGGCAGTGGCAGCCGGTTTCGTGGCGGTGGCGGGCGTGCTCACGGTCACGCGCATGCCGATCACGCCTGACGCCGCGGCCCCGCAGCTAGCGCAGCTCACCCCGTCACCCGTCGTGCCGGGGGCGCCTGGGCTTGTCGGCCCGGTTGCAGTGGTCGATACGGCGTCCGAGCGAGAAGAATTTATCGGCGGCGTGCTTATCCGCGACGCGCGCCTGGACCAGTACCTTACGGCGCACAAGCAGTTCGGGGGCAGCTCGGCGCTGGGGGTGCCTTCGGGCTTCCTGCGAAGCGCGACCTTCGAGCGTCCCAGCGCCGCACCGGGTTCGCGCTGAGCATGCTGGCCGGCTTTGTCTCGACGGGTCTGCGCGCCGCGCCGGCCCTGCTGCTGGCTGGCGCGGCCCTGCTGGCGCCCTCCGTGCAGGCACAGGCGGACGACTTGCCTGAGCACACGCGCGACGCCACGTACTGGCTGGCTCGCATTCACGACGCAGCCGGCACGCGCAACTACCAGGGCACCTTCGTGGTCAGCGCGGGCGGTTCGGTGGCGAGTGCGCGCATCGCGCATTTTTGCAGGGGTGAAAACCAGTTCGAGCGCATCGAGTCGCTCGACGGACAGCAGCGTCAGATCTATCGCCACAACGAGGTCGTGCACAGCTTCTGGCCGCGCGAACGAGTCGCGGTGGTCGAGACCCGCCAGGCGATCCGCGAGTTCCCTGCGCTTCTGACCGCAGGCGCGGAGCGCATCGTCGAACACTACGACGTCGAGCCGCTTGGCGAAGGCCGCGTTGCCGGTCACGAAGCGCATGTGCTGCTGCTGCGGCCCAAGGACGGCTGGCGTTTTGGCTACCGGTTGTGGGCGGAAAAGCGCTCGGGCTTGCTATTGCGCGCGGAAGTGTTCGATGCGCGCGAGGTCGTGCTCGAGGCCTCGGCCTTCTCCGAACTCATGATCGGTGTGAAGCCGCAGCCCGAGCGGGTGCTGCGGGCGATGAAGCAACTCGAAGGCTTTGATGTGAAGCGGCCGGTGCTGACGACCGCCGATCCGGCCGACGAGGGTTGGGCATTCAAGCAGATGCCGCCGGGCTTTCGCCACGTCAGCAGCGTCAAGCGGCCGATGACGGCACCTGCCGCGCCGCGCTCGACAGTGCAGAGTGCCGACGATGCAGCGGAGCACCCTGCCCAAGTGCTTCAAAGCATCTACTCCGATGGCCTCACTCACGTCTCGGTCTTCATCGAGCCCTATGACGCGGGCCTGCATCGCCGCGAGATTCTGATGGCGATGGGCGCCACCCAGACGCTGGTGCGCCGACAGGGTGACTGGTGGCTCACGGTCATCGGCGACGTACCGCCCGTGACCTTGCGTGCGTTTGCCGACGGACTCGAGCGGCTCCGTTGATGGTTTTCTGCTTTACGGTGCAGGGTTCCCCACACCGAGTCGTTCGTACCTTAGTTCGCGAGGTGAAGATGAAAACCACAAGCCTGATTGCCCGTGCATTGCAGCGCGGCGGGTTATGCGCACGTGCAGGTGGGATGGCCGCCGCTCTGATGATGGCGGGCGTCACGGTCATGCAGCCTGCGCACTCGCAGCCCACGCCCACCGTGCCGGCGCCGCTGGTGAGTGGCCTGCCAGACTTTACCGAACTGGTCGAGCGTGTCGGTCCGGCTGTGGTGAACATCCGCACGACCGAGCGCCGTGCTGCTCGCGGTGCCGCACGGCCGGAGATGGACGAGGAGATGCAGGAGTTCTTCCGCCGTTTCTTCGGCACGCCGCCCGGCGAAATCCCTGGCCCGCAGCAGCCCGGGCCGCGACGAGGCGTACCTCGAGAGGGACAGCCCGAGGAAGAGCAGCAGCGCGGTGTCGGCTCCGGCTTTATCTTCACGCACGACGGCTTCGTCATGACGAACGCCCATGTGGTGGCCGGCGCTGACGAGGTCTACGTGACCTTGACCGACAAACGCGAGTTCAAGGCCAAGCTTATCGGTGCCGATCGGCGCACCGACGTGGCGGTGGTCAAGATCGAGGCCGCATCGTTGCCCTACGTGCGGATCGGCGACGTGAGTCAGCTGAAGGTCGGCGAATGGGTCATGGCGATCGGCTCGCCCTTCGGGCTCGACAACACCGTGACTGCCGGCATCGTCAGCGCGAAAGCGCGCGACACCGGCGAGTTCGTGTCCTTCATTCAGACCGACGTGGCCATCAATCCAGGCAACTCGGGCGGCCCGCTCATCAACCTGCGCGGCGAGGTGGTCGGCATCAACTCGCAGATCCTCAGCCGTTCGGGCGGCTTCATGGGCGTTTCGTTCGCCATTCCCATGGACGAGGCCACCCGTGTTGCCGACCAGCTGCGTGCCACCGGCCGCGTCGTGCGCGGCCGCATCGGCGTGCAGATCGGCGAGGTCACGAAGGATGTGGCCGAGTCGCTGGGGCTCGGGCGTGCGGCGGGTGCGCTGGTGCGGTCCGTCGAAGTGGGTGGCCCTGCGGAGAAGGGCGGCGTCGAGGCCGGCGACATCATTACCGGGTTCGACGGGAAGACCGTGGAGAAGTCGAGCGATCTGCCGCGCATGGTCGGCGGCACCAAGCCGGGCAGCAAGTCCACGGTGCAGGTGCTTCGGCGGGGCAGCGCCCGAGATCTCGCGGTTACGGTGGCCGAGATCGAACCCGAAAGCAGCCGTGTTGCCGCCATTCCCGAAAGCAAGCCGGCCCCGGCGCCCAGCGCCGTGGCTGGGGCGATGGGCTTGGTACTTGCCAATTTGGGAGAAGACGCCAAGCGAGAGCTCAAGCTCAAGGGCGGCGTGCGGGTCGAGGCGGTGGACGGCGCCGCACAGCGCGCCGGTTTGCGCGAAGGCGACGTCATTCTTGCCGTGGCAAATGCGGAAGTGCTTGACGTGAAGCAGTTCGAGGCGGTGCTGGCGAAGATCGACAAGACCAAGCCGGTCAACGTGCTGTTTCGCCGGGGGGAGTGGGCCCAGTACGCGCTGATCCGTCCTGTCAAGTAAGAAAACGCGAGCCGGTCTGCGGCGTTGGCGTAATGTTCTGCATTCTCACAATGTGGAATACGGATTTGTTTTCAACACATCGATCCGGTAAACCGCCGCTGGAAAATCGATTGATTTCCAACGGACATTAGCGCGAATCGCCACGGCAATTGAGTGCTTTACCGAATGTGCACTGCTGGATAGGAGCAGCCGTCAATCGTCCACAGGACGCCCACAGGACTTTGTTGATAAACTGTGGATAGATTTCATGTTGGTGCGCCGCAACGACGGAAAAGCGAGCCCGGACGCGGTTTTGGAGAGGGACGATTTGGCTACAATGAAGTCCCAACAAAGCAGTTGCCATACGTTTTTTGTTGGAAGGCGCGTCACCGGTTTGACGTGCCTTTTTTTTATGCGCGCCACGGCCTCTCCAGCCTTCAACGCGCTTCGCGATGAGCGTTCGATGCCGCCGCACCATCGCACATGCGGCTCTTGTTCGAGGCGCCAACGCAGTACACGGGTCAGATGGACCACATACGCAACTTCTCGATCATTGCTCACATCGATCACGGCAAAAGCACTTTGGCTGACCGGATCATCCAGCGCTGCGGCGGCCTGAGCGATCGGGAAATGGAGGCGCAGGTGCTCGACTCGATGGACATCGAGCGCGAGCGCGGCATCACCATCAAGGCACAGACGGCGGCGCTGACCTACAAGGCGCGTGATGGGCAGATTTACCAGCTCAACCTGATAGACACGCCAGGCCACGTCGATTTCTCCTACGAAGTGAGCCGATCGCTGTCGGCTTGCGAAGGCGCCCTGCTGGTCGTCGATGCGAGCCAGGGCGTGGAGGCACAGACGGTCGCCAATTGCTACACCGCTCTCGACCTCGGCGTCGAAGTGGTGCCGGTCCTCAACAAGATGGACCTGCCGCAGGCCGACCCTGAAAGCGCCAAGGCCGAGATCGAGGACGTGATCGGCATCGACGCCGAACACGCCATTCCCTGTTCGGCCAAGACCGGCGAGGGCATCGAAGACATCCTCGAGGCCGTGATCGCGCGCATGCCGGCGCCGCGCGGTCATGCGGAGGCTGCGCCACGGGCCATGATCATCGACTCGTGGTTCGACAACTACGTCGGCGTCGTGATGCTGGTGCGCATGGTCGATGGTTCGCTGAAGAAGGGCGATCGCATTCGCATGATGGCGACCAACACGGTGTATCCGCTCGAGCAGCTCGGCGTGTTCACGCCCAAGTCGGTGCCGCGTGAAGTGTTGAAAGCCGGAGAAGTCGGCTTTCTGATCGCGGGCATCAAGGAACTGCAAGCGGCCAAGGTAGGCGACACCCTGACGCTAGAGAAGAAACTGCCCAACAACGCCGGACCGGCGACCGAGCCGCTGCCCGGCTTCAAGGAGATCCAGCCGCAGGTCTTTGCCGGCCTCTACCCTACGGAGGCCAGCGAGTACGAATCGCTGCGCGACGCGCTCGAGAAGCTCAAGCTCAACGACTCGTCGCTGCGCTACGAGCCCGAGGTGAGCCAGGCGCTGGGTTTCGGATTCCGCTGCGGCTTCCTGGGCTTGCTGCACATGGAAATCGTGCAGGAGCGGCTGGAGCGTGAGTTCGATCAGGAGCTGATCACCACGGCACCGAGCGTGGTCTACCAGGTGCAGCTCGGCGGTCTGGAAGGCGAGGTGATCGAGATCGAGAACCCGTCGAAGATGCCCGAGCCGGGCAAGATTGCCGAGATCCGCGAGCCCATCGTCACCGTGCATCTGTACATGCCGCAGGACTATGTCGGCCCGGTCATGACACTGGCCAACCTGAAGCGCGGCGTGCAGATGAACATGGCCTATCACGGCCGCCAGGTCATGCTGACCTACGAGATGCCGCTGGCCGAGATCGTGCTGGACTTCTTCGACAAGCTGAAATCGGTGTCGCGCGGCTACGCGTCGATGGACTACGAGTTCAAGGAATACCGCGCCGCCGATGTCGTAAAGGTCGACATCCTTATCAACGGTGACCGCGTCGATGCGCTCTCCATCATCGTGCACCGCGTGCAAAGCCAGTTCCGCGGCCGGGCGGTGGTGAGCAAGATGCGCGAGGTCATCTCGCGCCAGATGTACGACGTGGCGATCCAGGCAGCGATCGGCGCCAACGTCATCGCGCGCGAGAACGTCAAGGCGCTGCGCAAGAACGTGCTGGCAAAATGCTACGGCGGTGACATCACCCGCAAGAAGAAACTGCTCGAAAAGCAGAAGGCCGGCAAGAAGCGGATGAAGCAGATCGGCACCGTCGAGGTGCCGCAGGAAGCCTTCCTTGCCATTCTCCAAGTGGACGACTGAAACCTCGATGAGTGCATTGACCGGGCTGCTTTACGGCGCCCTCGCGGTTTACCTGGGCGGCTGGTACATCGGCTCCTGGAGCGGCAACTTCTCCTTGCTGCTGTTCATCTTGACGCTCGCCACCTTCGGCTACTGGCTGGCGGAGCGCCTGCATTTCATGCCCAAGCGGGTTGCGGCCGCCTCGGCGATCGAGGCGCACGACACACAGCGGCGCAGCGAACTGCACCGCCAGGGCATCAATCAGGTCGACAGCAACGTGGCGGCGGCTCGCGAGCAGGTGCTGGCGCAGCCGTGGTGGCTCGACTGGACCGCGGGCCTCTTCCCGGTGATCCTGGCGGTGTTCCTGCTGCGCTCGTTCCTGTTCGAGCCGTTCAAGATTCCTTCGGGCTCCATGATCCCGACGCTGGCCATCGGCGATCTGATCCTCGTCAACAAATTCCACTACGGCGTGCGGCTGCCGGTGATCAACAAGAAGATCATCGACAACAACGATCCCGATCGCGGCGACGTGATGGTGTTCCGTTATCCGGTCGACCCCAGCATCGACTACATCAAGCGCGTGATCGGCCTGCCCGGCGACGAGGTTGCCTACCTGAACAAGCAACTGTCGATCAACGGCCAGCCGGTGGAGACGAAGCCGCTGCCGGATTTCTACGACGATGATTCGCTGCGCTACGCGCAGCAGTCCATCGAAGTGCTCGGCGGCAAGGAGCACCGCATCCTGACCGACAAGGACCGTCCGGGTTTCGTGATTCCGATGCCGCAGTTCCAGCAGCACCGCGACAACTGTCGCTACAACGCCGAGGGCGTGGTCTGCACCGTGCCGCCCGGACACTATTTCATGATGGGCGACAACCGAGACAATTCTCAGGACTCGCGCTTCTGGGGCTTCGTGTCGGACAAGAACATCGTCGGCAAAGCCTTCTTCGTGTGGATGAATTTCGGTAACCTAGAACGCATCGGCGCATTCGATTGAGCCGGCACAACAAGAGGAGGACTTCGATGGCCTGTGCAGCGTCTGCCGCGGGGAGGACGTCCGCAACCGCGGTCCGTCGACAGCGGGGAGTCACCCTGATCGGTCTGTTGTTCTGGGCCATCCTGATCGCTTGTCTCGGCTTGATAGCACTCAAGGTGCTGCCGACACTGAACGAGTACTTCACCATTCAGCGCGCGGTCAACAAGCTCGTGCAGTCGGGCGGCAGCACGGTGCCGGAGATCCGCACCGCCTTCGAGCGCCAGAAGGACATCGAGTACTCGATCACCTCGATCAGCGGGAAGGATCTGGAGATCACCAAGGAAAACGATCGCGTCGTGATCCGTTTCGGCTACGACAAGGAGATCGAGCTGGTCGAGCCGGTGTACCTGGTCATCAAGTACCGCGGTCAGTCGCAGTGAGCGTGCGCCGCAGCGCGGCAGCAATGCGCATTGCTTTTCGGTTTCTGCCGTGAGTGCATCGAGTCCTGCCCTGGCGTCGCTGCAGGCTTGTTTCGGGCACCGCTTCATCGACGCGTCGCTGCTCGAGCGCGCGCTCACCCACAAGAGTTTCGGCGCTCACAACAATGAGCGTTTGGAGTTTCTAGGCGATGCGGTGCTGACAAGCGCGGTCTCCGGGTTGCTCTACCGGCTCTTCGAAAATTCGGCGGAAGGTGATCTGACGCGCGTGCGCGCTCACTTGGTCCGCGAAGAGACGCTGCACCGTCTCGCGCTGGAGCTGGGTCTGCCGGCGCTGCTGCGTCTGTCCGAGGGCGAGGCCCGCAGCGGCGGTGCCCAGCGGGCCTCGATCCTGGCCGATGCGCTGGAGGCGCTGATCGGTGCGGTCTATCTGGACGGCGGTTTCGACGCGGCGCGCGTCATGGTCGAGCGGCTGTTCACGCCCCTGGTGACGAGCACCGAAGCACCGGGCTGGAGCCGCGACCCCAAGACCGCGCTGCAGGAATGGCTGCAGGCGCGCCGCCAGCCGGTGCCAACCTATCGCATCGAGGAGACGCGCGGGCGCCAGCACGAGCAATTGTTCGTGGTCGTGTGCAGCGTGCCGGCCAGCGGGCTCGAGGCGCGCGGCGAGGGCCGATCGCGCCGCGCCGCCGAACAGGAAGCCGCGCGCAGCGCGCTCGCTACACTGGAACGCAGCGAGTTGCCCAGCGAATGACAGAACCCTTCCCCCCCGCGGCCTCACCGGAGCCTGGCGTGGCGGCACTGCGCTGTGGCCTGGTGGCCATCGTCGGCCGACCCAATGTCGGCAAGTCGACCCTGCTCAATGTGCTGATCGGTCAGAAGGTCAGCATCACCTCGCGCAAGGCGCAGACCACGCGCCACCGCATCACCGCGGTGCATACCGAAGGCGACACGCAGTTCGTCTTCGTCGATACGCCGGGTTTCCAGACGCGGCACACCGTCAAGGGCGCGGGGGCGCTCAATCGCAACCTCAACAAGACCGTGCAGTCGGTGCTGGGCGACGTGGACGTGGTGCTTTTCGTCGTGGAGGCCGGCCGCTTCGGGCTGGACGACGCCAAGGTGCTCGCCCTGGTGCCGCCGGGCAAGCCGACGATCCTGGTCGCCAACAAGCTCGACCTCGTGCATCGCCGCGCCGAGCTCGCACCTTGGCTCAAGAGCATGCAGGAGCGCCATCCGTTCAGCGAGTTCGTGCCACTGGCGGCCACCGACGAGAAAGACGCACGCCGACTGTTCGGTGTGGTGAGGCCCTACCTGCCCGAGCAACCCTGGTACTACGAGGAAGGTACGCTCACCGACCGCAGCGAGCGCTTCCTGGCCAGCGAAATCATTCGCGAGAAGCTGTTCCGCCTGACCGGCGACGAGCTGCCCTACACCTCCACCGTCGTCATCGACCAGTTCAAGGAAGACGGCGCCTTGCGCCGCATCGCCGCGACCATCGTGGTGGAGCGGGACAGCCACAAGGGCATCGTCATCGGCGAAAAAGGCGAGCGGCTCAAGCGCATCGGCACCGAGGCGCGCGTCGAGCTGGAGCGGCTGTTGGATGGCAAGGTCTTTCTCGAACTCTGGGTGAAGGTCCGCTCCGGCTGGGCGGACGATGCGGCGCGGCTCAAAAGCTACGGTTACGAGTGATGATCGGGCGAGACGCGCGCTATGGCGCGCGTGAGTTATCCGTTCTTCATCCTTCATTGCTTCTGCCATGCCCCGGCATTCGTCTCAGCTTCACTCGGCCTACCTGCTGCACCGCTACGACTGGAGCGAAACCAGCCTGATCCTCGATCTGTTCACCCGTGAGCAGGGTCGCGTCGTCGTCGCCGCCAAGGGCGCCAAGCGCCCTTACTCGCAGTTGCGCTCCGTGCTGCTGCCGTTCCAGCGTCTCAACGTCAACTACGGTGTGCGCCGCGCGCGGGGCGAGGCTTCATCCGACACCGAGGTGCAGCCGCTCAGGACGGCCGAATGGGCCGGTGGCCCGGCCATGCTGGGCGGTGCGGCGCTGATGACCGGCTTTTATCTGAACGAGTTGCTGATGAAGCTGCTCGCGCGCCACGATCCATTTCCCGTGCTGTTCGACGCCTATGCACAGACCTTGCCGGCACTGGCGCTCGGCGAGGATCTTCGCGTCGAGGCAGCGCTGCGCGCGTTCGAGCTGGTGCTGCTGCGCGAAATCGGCCTGCTTCCGACGCTGGACATCGTCACGCTCACGCAGCAGCCGCTCCCGCCGGCCGCACTGCTTGCGCTGCGGCCCGAAAGCGGGATCGTCGCCGTGGCGCCCGGCGAGCCGGGCATCGACGCTCCGCGCTGGCGTGCGCTGCAGCGATCGCTCGACGGCAAGGATCTCGCCGACATCCAGCGCGCCTGCCTGCCGGCGCTCTCGGAACTCAAGCCCATGTTGCGCCAGCTGCTTCACTATCATCTCGGCAGCTCCGCACTGCGCACGCGGCAGTTGATGATGGAACTGCAGAACCTCGAGCCCTGACCGACCGCCGCCATGAACCCGCTGATCTCCACCGGCCTTGCTGGCCACCGCGGCGCCACGGCGCTGTCGGTCAATCTGAACAAGGTCGCGCTGCTGCGCAACCAGCGCACCCTGACGATTCCAAGCGTGACGCGCGCGGCAGCCCTGGTGCTCGAAGCCGGCGCGAGTGGCATCACCGTGCACCCGCGGCCGGACGAGCGGCACATTCGCGCCCATGACGCGCACGACCTCGCGGCACTGTTGCGCAGCGACTGGCCGCAGGCCGAGTTCAACATCGAAGGCAACCCTTTCCACAACCTGATGGACCTGCTGCGCGAGCTGAGGGGCAAGGGCTTGCCGGTGCAGCAGGTGACCTTCGTGCCCGACAGCGCGGAGCAGGCGACCTCCGACCACGGCTGGAACCTGCCCACCGACGGGGAGCGGCTGCGCCCCCTTATCGACGAAGCGCGCGTGCTGGGTGTGCGCGTGAGCCTGTTCATGGACCCACTGCCACAGGCGATGACTCATGCCCGGAATCTGGGCGCCGAAAGGGTCGAGCTCTACACCGAGGCCTATGCGCGTGCCCACGGCACGCCGCAGGCCGGCGAGCAATTGGCGCGCTATACGGCGGCCGCCGAGACGGCGCTGCGGGCGGGCCTGGGCCTTAACGCCGGACACGACCTCAATCGCGACAACCTCACCGATTTCCTGCGCGCGGTGCCGGGCGTGCGGGAGGTATCGATCGGGCATGCGCTGATCGCCGATGCGCTAGAGCTCGGCTTGGCCGAGACGGTGCGCGACTACCTGCGCTGCATCCACCGTGCACAGGCTCCGCAAGCTGCTTCCTCGGCGCGATGATCTACGGCATCGGCACCGATCTGTGCGACCTGCGACGCGTCGCCGCGAGCGTCGAGCGGCGCGGCGAACGCTTTGCCGAGAAGGTCCTCGGTCCGCAGGAGCTGGCGGTCTTTCGTGCCCGCGCCGCCAAGCTGCCGTTGCGCGGTCTGCGCTACCTCGGCACCCGCTTCTCCGCCAAGGAGGCGTTCTCCAAGGCGATCGGCCTGGGCATGCGCTGGCCGATGACCTGGCGTCATTGCGAAATCGTCAACGCACCCGGTGGCAAGCCGGAGATCGCGCTGCACGGCGAGCTGGCTCAATGGTTTGCCGAGCGTCGCCTGCTGGCGCACGTCAGCCTCACCGATGAATCCGACCACGCGGCCGCCTTCGTGGTGGTCGAACAACTGCCATGACCGAAACCACCCACACACCGCACGCGCCGATCGTGCTCGACGTCGCCGGTCTGTCGCTCGATGCCGAGGACCGGCGCCGCCTGCAACACCCGCTGGTCGGCGGCCTGATCCTGTTCGCGCGCAACTGGCGCGACCGCGCTCAGCTCACCGAGCTAACGGCCGAGATCAAGGCCCTGCGGCCCGACATGCTCGTGTGCGTCGATCATGAAGGCGGGCGGGTGCAGCGATTCCGCAGCGACGGCTTCACGCACCTGCCACCGATGCGCGCGCTGGGAGATCTGTGGCTGCAGGACGGCAAGGCCGGTGCGGGCAGCGGAGTGCTGCGTGCGACCGAGGCCGCCACGGCTTGCGGCTATGTGCTGGCGGCGGAACTGCGTGCCTGCGGAGTGGACTTCAGCTTCACGCCGGTGCTCGACCTCGACCACGGCCCGAGCGGCGTGATCGGCGACCGCGCCTTCCACCGTGACCCCCGCGTTGCCACCTTGTTGGCCAAGAGCCTCATGCACGGCCTGCTGCTGGCCGGCATGGCGAGCTGCGGCAAGCACTTTCCCGGTCACGGGTTCGTCGCGGCCGACTCGCACACCGCGGTGCCGGTGGACCGGCGTTCGCTCAAGGCGATTCTCGAGGACGATGCGCGGCCCTACGAATGGCTCGGCACCTCGCTGGCGAGCGTGATGCCGGCGCACGTGATCTACCCCAAGGTCGATGCCCAACCCGCCGGTTTCTCGGCCCGCTGGCTCAAGGACATCCTGCGCCAGCGTCTGCGTTTCGATGGCGCGGTGTTCAGCGACGACCTCAGCATGCAGGGGGCCACGGTTGCCGGCACGCCGGTCGAGGCCGCAGTCGCCGCGCTCAACGCCGGATGCGATCTGGTGATGCTGTGCAACCAGTCGGTGGATGGCGGCGCGCCGCTCGATGCGCTGATCGACGGGCTGGAGGCGGCGCTCGACAAGGGCAGCTGGCAGACCAGCGCCACCAGCGAGTCGCGCCGGCAGGGCCTTGTGCCGCAGACCGAGCCGCTGCCCTGGGACGAACTGATGCACCACGCAGCTTACTTGCACGCGCTCGACCGCCTGCCCTGAGCCTCGGCGTCCGGCACCGCCTATGAGGCTTTCTGATCGAGCCGTGTGTGCGGTGCAGAACACACTTTGCTCGGGTATCCCCTGAACAAGCGCCCGCAATCGAGGCGATGCCGGACTCGGTGTTTACCGCAATGATCCGTTCATCCACTCCTTGGAGATGAACATGATCGATGCCACTTTCGAACTCGACCCGGCCGTTGTCGTACCCACGAAGATTCGTCACATCTCGGCCGTCCCGCCGGTGACGATACCCAGGGGCCACGTCGGCCCCGTCGTGCTGCCCGGCAGCGGCCGCACGATCTGGTGGACCGGCCGTGTGGCCATCGGGCTGCGCCATCAGCCGGAACGGCGCTTCGAGGAAATCACACAGTCGGCGATGTGGGTGCAAGGCTTGATGCTGAACGGCGGGCGACACGCCCGAGGCGCACAAGCGGCCTGAAGCAGCCCGCGCCGAGCGCCCGGTCAGAGCGGCCGATGCCGCATCGCCCGGCCACAAGAAAAACGCCCTCGGCCTTTCGGCACGAGGGCGTTTTCACGTTCCGGATCGCATGCCGCGTTCAAGACTGCGGCCAGTGGCGTCAGTGCCGCTCGAAGGGCAACTTGACCTGCGAAAGATCCTTGCGCGTTTCCACGAGCACCAGCGGGCCGTCGTCGAGCTCGACCACCGGTTTGGGAGCACGGGGCGAAGGAGTCGGCTTCGGCGCGTTGGCCATCGCCTCCTGGGCCTGACGCACTTTTTGTGCGTCGGTGTTCACCCATTCGAGACCCGAACCTTCGGCCACCGCTGCCAACTCGTTCATGGGCAGCTCATAGGCGGCAAGCTCGGCAGCAACCGGCGCAGCAGGTGCTGGCGTGACGGCGGACTCGGACTCGGACTCGGACTCGGACGCAGGCGGGGCCACTGGCTCGGGTGAAGGACGAGGCGCCGTTGCGACGGGCTGTGCGGCGCTTGGCTGCGGCGGCAACTCGAGAGCCGTAAAGGCCGGCGGCACCGCTGCCTCGGCGACCGGCATGACCGGCTCGACCGGGGTCGGCGTTGCGGCACGCACGGTTTCGCTGCCGAGCGCATCGCCCGTGACCGCGCCGCCGGACACTGCTTCGCTCGCTGCGGCGCCTTCGCCGCCGCTGGCCTGGGTCTCGGCGTCCGACGCCTCGACGTTGCCTTCGCCAACCACGGCGCCTTCGGTGCGGTCGCGGCG
>NZ_JACDCW010000095.1 GCF_013817345.1 Methylibium sp. | reverse complement strand
GCGCGGGCCGTTGGCGCCGGCCGGCGGGCTGTGGGCGTAGCGGCGGCGGAGATGGCCTGCGCCGCTCCGCGTTCCTGAACGACGAGATCGCGCGTTGGGCGGGCGTCATCGAGTCGGCGAACATCCGGACGGATTGATCGGCCGGGCCGGTCAAGCGCTGCGGCCCGAGCCGCAGCGCCTTGTCGCTTCAACGCACGTTGGCTGGCGCAGCCGACCCGACTCGCTGGTTTCGTCTTTCGCGCCCGATCAGTGGTAGTCGTCTTCGCGCTGGTGACGGACGGCCAGCACGGTCACGGTATCCGCGTCGATCTCGACCAGCGCCAGATAACCCGCACGACCGAAGCCGATGACGAGTTCGCGAATGCGTGCGGCTGCGCCGACCGCACGGCGGCAGATGAAGGGATTGATCCTGAGCAGCGCGAAACCGCGCTCGATCGCCTCCTCGGCGGCCAGCGCCGAGGCAGGGTCTTGATCGAGCAGGAAGGCATAGAGCCGGATCAAGTCCTCTTCGGCGGCCCGCGAAAGACGCAGCGTGTAAGGCGTCACTTGCCCTTGACGCGGCTTGCGTGGGCTTTGCGCATGGCTCGGAGCTTGGACATCACCTCCTCCGGCGTGGCGTAGTCACCCGTGCGGCGCGCTTCCTCGCCCGCCGCCAGGCCTCGGGCCAGAAACTCGCGCTGCACCTGCCGACGTTCGACGTTGAGGCGCACCGCCTCCTCCACAAAGGCCGAAAGCGACTCTCCGTCTCGCAGCAGTTCTTCGACGGCCGCGCGCGTCTCCTGGGTCACACGCAGGGGCGGCAGGCTGGCGACTTTCATGGCAGGCTCCAATGCATTGAAATTGCGATGCAAAGTGTCGCATGCGTGATCCGGACCGCGCAAGCGGTTGGGCCGGCCCCCTTACACCTTCTTGGCAGCCGCCTTCTTCGCCGGGGCCTTGGCTGCCCGCGGCTCGAACTCGAAGCCGACCTTGCCTTCCTTGGCGTCCCAGGCGAGACGCGCCTTGAACTTGCGACGCGTCTTGTTGGAGACGAAGTTCTCCAGCAGCTCGGTCTTGCCCTCTTTCAAAAGCCTGGTCATCTGCTCGCGCGGCACCGGCTGCTGCAGGATGATCTTGCCGCTCTTGAAGTCGCAGGTGACGTGCGCGCCCACGCTGTGCTCGCACACGTAGCTCGTGCCGTGCTCGAAGACGCTGCCCTTGCACTTGGGGCAGGCGCCCAGGCTTTCCTGCGCTGAAAAGTCAACCGGCTCGCCGGATTCGCCGTCCTTCTTGGCGTCTTCGCCGAAGTCGAACTCGAGCTTCCAGTTCTGCGTTTCGTCATCGAAGGCGAGCCGCAGTTCGGCGGTGAAGGGCCAGCCGGCCTTGGAGCGAAAACCCTCCAGCGGCCCGATCTTCTTGTGGGCGATGAAGTCTTCTACCTCCTGCAACTCGAAACTGCGACTTCCCGGGATCTTGCTGATCGAGAAGCCGCAGCCCTCTTCGCTGGCCGCGCCCTTGCCGGCGCAGGTGAAGCGCCGGTAGTTCTCCTTCACCACACCGCCGCATTTCGGACAGGGCGTCTTCAGCGTTGCGTAGTCGCCCGGAATGGTGTCGCGGTCGTACTCCTTGGCCTTGGCGACGATGCGCTCCGTCATCGCGGCGATCTCGCCCATGAAAGCCTCGCGGCTGAGCTTGCCGCGCTCCATCTCGGCGAGCTGGAACTCCCAGTTGCCGGTGAGCTCGGGCTTGGTGAGTTCCTCGACCTGGAGTCCGCGCAGCAAGGTCATGAGCTGGAAGGCCTTGGCGCTGGGGATCAGCTCGCGGCCCTCGCGGATCATGTATTTTTCGTAGATCAGGCCCTCGATGGTCTGCGCGCGCGTGGCCGGCGTGCCGAGGCCCTTCTCCTGCATCGCGTCGCGGAATTCCTCGTCCTCGATCAGCTTGCCGGCGCCTTCCATGGCCGAGAGCAAGGTTGCTTCGGTGTAGCGCGGTGGCGGCTTGGTCTTGAGGGCGTTGGCGTCGGCACTCTCGGTATGCGCCACCTCGCCCTTCTCGACCGGCACCAGCGTGGCGTCGGCATCCTCCACCTCGCGGCCGTAGATCGCCAGCCAGCCCGGCTTGACCATCACCTTTCCGTTGGTCTGGAACCTGTGCTCCTTGCCGGCTGCACTGACGGTGGAGATGCGCGTCGTGACCATGAACTCCGCCGGCGGAAAGAACACCGCCAGGAAGCGCTTGACCACCATGTCGTAGAGCTTGGCCTCGATGTCAGTGAGGCTCTTGGGCGCCTGCAGGGTCGGGATGATGGCGAAGTGGTCCGACACCTTGGCGTTGTCGAAGATGCGCTTGTTGGGCTTGACGTAGCCTTCCTTCACGGCCTTCTTCGCGTGCGCCGCCAGCGGGCGCAGCGGGCCGGGCAGGTCTTCCTTGGCCAGCATCTCCATCGTGTTGCGAACCACCGCCACGTAGTCCTCCGGCAGGAACTTGCTGTCGGTACGCGGGTAGGTCAGCACCTTGTGCTTCTCGTAGAGCGCCTGCGCGAGCGAGAGCGTGGTCTTGGCCGAGAAGCCGAAGCGCGAATTGGCCTCGCGCTGCAGGCTGGTCAGGTCGAAGAGCTGCGGCGCGCTCTGGCTGCTCGGCTTGGCCTCTTCGCTCACCTGCGCCGGTTGGGCGCGCACCGCCTGCGCGATCGCCTGCGCATCGGCTTCATTCCAAATGCGGTCGGCGCGGCGCTCGGCGTCTTCGTTCTTCTTCCACGCCGGATCGAACCACTTGCCTTCGTACAGGCCCGCCTTGGCCTGGAAGCTCGCGCGGATCTCCCAGTAGTCGCGCGCAACGTGCTTCCTGATCTTCTCCTCGCGCTCGACCACGATGGAGAGCGTGGGCGTCTGCACCCGGCCCACGGTGGTGAGGAAGAAGCCGCCGTCGCGAGAATTGAAGGCCGTCATGGCCCGCGTGCCGTTGATGCCGACCAGCCAGTCGGCCTCGCTGCGGCTGCGCGCCGCGTCGGCCAGGCCGAGCATCTGCTCGTCGCCGCGCAGTTGCTCGAAGCCGTCGCGAATGGCCTGCGGCGTCATGCTTTGCAGCCACAGGCGGCGCACCGGCTTGTCGATCTTCTTCTTTTCGGTGCCGGCGTACTGCACGATCAGCCGGAAGATCAGCTCGCCCTCGCGCCCCGCGTCGCAGGCGTTGATGAGCTCGGTCACGTCCTTGCGCTTGACCTGCTTGACCACGGCATTGAGCCGGCTCTTGGCCTTGTCGATCGGCGCCAGATCGAAGTGCGGCGGGATCACCGGCAGGTGGTTGAAGCTCCACTTGCCGCGCTTGACGTCGTATTCCTCCGGCGCCTTGATCTCCACCAGGTGGCCCACGGCGGACGTGACCACGTAGTGTTCGTTCTCGAAATGCTCGTCGTGCTTGTCGAACTTGCCGCTCGTCGGCGTCAGCGCGCGCACGATGTCTTGCGCGACCGACGGTTTCTCGGCGATGACCAGTGCTTTGCTCATGTAGTGCGTTGAAGTCCTGTTTCGTTTCGTGCCGATCGGCAAGCCGCTGCAGCAGCCGTGCTGCGTTGGCGTCCCTACAATCCGGCTCTCGCGCGCACGCGCTCACGCGCGCGCACCCATGATTTCAATGTATCCAAACCCGTCCATGACGCAATCCGCGCGCCGCAAGACCCCGCCCCAACGCAGCGCCGAGACCCCGGCCGAAGAGCGCAACGGCCGCCCCGTCAACGGCGCCGATCATCCCCGAAGCGCCGGCGGACGGCGCATCCAGGTGCGCCGCTCCGGCGTGCATGGCAAGGGCATGTTCGCCTTGCAGCCCCTGGCCAAGAGCGAGCTGCTCATCGAATACACCGGCGAAGTGATCGGCTGGCCCGAAGCCCTGCGCCGCCATCCGCACGACCCGAGCGATCCGAACCACACCTTCTACTTCAGCATCGACGAGGACCATGTCATCGATGCCAAGTACGGCGGCAACGCCTCGCGCTGGATCAACCATTCCTGCGCGCCGAATTGCGAAGCCGATGAAGAAGGCGGCCGCGTCTTCATCAAGACGCTGCGGGCCATCCCCCCGGGCCAGGAGTTGTTCTACGACTACGGCCTGGTGATCGACGAGCGCTACAGCGCCAAGCTGAAGAAGCAGTACGAATGCCGCTGCGGCGCCAAGCGCTGTCGCGGCACCATGCTCGCGCCCAAACGCTGAAGCTCGCGCGTGCAAGCCGGCCCCCTTTCGCTCGACACGCCGGTCACGCCCGGCATGATCGGAGCGAGCGCGTCACCGGGCTGGGCGATCGAGTCATTGCGCGCCCGGCTCGAGCCGCTGCGGCCCGGCCTCACCGTGGAACTGCTGGCCGAGACCGACTCCACCAACACGCGGCTGCTCGAACGCGCCCGCGCGGGCGACACGAGCCCCTGCTTGCTGGTCTGCGAACAGCAGACGGCCGGCCGCGGCCGCCTCGGCCGGCCCTGGTTCAGCGACGCACCGGCGCCGCAGAGCGGCCCGCAGCAGCTCTGCTTTTCGCTGGGCCTGCGCCTTGCGCCCACCGACTGGTCGGGCCTCTCGCTGGCGGTGGGCGTGGCGCTGGCCGAGGCGCTGCATGCCCGTGTGCGGCTCAAGTGGCCCAATGACCTGTGGCTGCTTGATGAGCCGGGCGACGGCCGCAAGTTCGGCGGCGTGCTGATCGAGACGCGGCCCTTGGCGGCAGGCGGCGGCCCGGGCCGCTATGCCGTCGTCGGCGTCGGCATCAACCTGGCGCCGCCGGCAGCGCGTCCAGGCCTGGACGACGATGCCATCGCCGGCTGGCGCGAACTCGAACCGCAGGCGCGTGCGCCCGAGCTGCTGGCGCGGCTGGCCGCGCCGATGCTCGGCGCGCTCGCCGTCTTCGAAACCCAGGGCTTCGCCGCCTTCGAAGCGCGCTTTGCGGCGCGCGACGCGCTGGCCGGCCGAACCGTGACCACCACCGACCCCGAGGCGCCCGCCGGCCGGGCCGATGGCGTCGATGCCACCGGCGCGCTCAGGTTGCTGACCGACCGCGGCCTGCGCCTCGTGAGCAGTGGCGAAGTGAGCGTGCGTCCATGCTGAGAGCCGTGGTGCTGGTGCTGCTGCTCGCCAACGCGGGCTTCTGGGTCTGGCGTCAGGGCTGGCTGGCGCCGCTGCACAGCGTGATCGGCGCGCGGCCCGAAGGTGAACGCGAGCCGGGCCGCATGGCGCGCCAGGTGCGCCCCGAGCGGGTCGAACTGCTCACTCCCGAGGCGGCCTCGGCGGCGCAACGCCTCGCCGCACCGCCCGCCATCGCCCAGGCGTCGGCCGCCGCGGTGTGCCTGGAAGCCGGGCCCTACACCGCCGCCGAACTGGCCGCCGTGCAGGCTGCCCTGCAGTCGGCCTGGCCCGGCGGCGCCTGGGCGGTGCGCGAGGTGTCGGGTGCGGGCGGGCGCTGGTGGGTGGTCGAGGGGCCGTTCTTCGATGCCGAGCCACTGCAGGCCCGGCGTGACGAACTGCGCCGCCGCGGCGTCGTGCCCGAGCAGGCCAGCACGCCGGGCGCCGCGCCGCTGCTGATCCTGAGCCGCCATGAGAGCCGCGAAGCCGCCGAACTGGAAGTCGCCGCCCTGGCCGAGCGCGACGTGCAGACCGCCCGCGTCGTCGAAGGCACTCCCCGGGTGGCGCGTGCCTTGCGCGTGGCGCAGGCGGATGCGCAGACGCAGGCGCTGCTCACCGGCCTGCCCGCCGAGCGGCTGCGCGGCAAGCCTTTCGTGCCCTGCCGGAACCCGAACGCGCTGTTCTGAGCGGCCCCGGGGTTCGGTGGCGCCGAGCCCGCCTCCCGAGGGGGTCAAGAAACTCGGGGGCGGCCCTTCGTTTCCTCGAGAGCTGCCGCGCTGGCCGCAGCGGGCGTCAGCGCGATGCGATCAGCGCAAAGCGCGCCGGCCGCCTTGTCGAGCCGGCTTGCTACGGCCCTGCACGGCACGGCGCACGGCGGGTACAGCGGCAAGCAAGGCCAGCAGGTAGCCGATGCCCATGGCGCCGCCACCGCCACCGCCGCTGTCGCGAGACGGGCCCTGGACAGTGACGCGCACGGTCTGCTCGGCGACATCGCCCTCGCTGTCCTCGACCCGCACGCGCACGGTGAAGTCGCCGCCCGCGCTCGGGGTCAACTGCACGGTGGGTTGGTCGTCGGCGGTGTCGAAGCCATCGACGATGCCGCCGTCATCGACCAGCGTCCATTGCACGCTGACGATGGTGCGCCCGTCGAGAAGAAGCGAGTCGCCGCTGCCGAGAGTCAGCGGCTCGCCCGCCTGCGGGTCGCCGTCGCCGATCAGCGAGATGCGCGCCACCACGCCGGTGGCGGCCTGGACGGCGGCGCGGGCGTCGAGCATGCCGGCGCCGCAGGTCTCGGCGGTGCAGTAGCACTCGAGCTGGTCGATCGGATCGCCGCGGTTGTCGAAGCGCGGCGCGGTGCACTGCGGCGTGCCGGACACGGCGCCGGTCGTAGGAAAGGTCCGCGCGGTGGCTTGCAGCCGCGCACGTATTTCGTCCGGCGTGAGCCCGGGCTGCACCGCGAGCATCAATGCCGCCGCGCCCGAAACCAGTGGCGCGGAGAAGCTGGTGCCGAAGGTGATGTCGCTGCTGCCGTTGGTATAGGCCGAACTCGCGACCACCGGCGTCGTGGTGCCGGCGTTGGTGGTGGTGATCAGCGGATAAAGGCAGGGCTCGTTCTGCTGGATGTTCACGCAGTTGCCGCCCGGCGCACTGATCGCGACCTCCGGTCCGAGGTCGGAAAACCCGACCTTGGTGCCCAGGTGGCGCAAGCCGCCGACGCCGATCACGCCTTCGCAGTTGGCGGGCGCGCTGACCACATGCCCGGCGGTGTTGCCGGCAGAGGCGATGACAGTGACGCCCCGGGCCGTGAGATCGGCCACCGCATCGGCGTAAGCCGCGCGGCACTCGCCCGCGCCGCCGAGGCTGAGGTTGACGATCTGCGCGCGGTTGTCGGCCGGGTTGTCCGGCACGCCCTCCACCGCCATGCCCGCAGCCCAGCGCATCGCCACGACGATGTCGGACTCGAAGCCACCGCACTTGCCTAGCACGCGCACAGGCAAGACCCGCACGTCCCAGCCAGCACCGGCGATGCCCTCGCCGTTATTGGTGAGCGCACCTACCATGCCGGCGACCTTAGTGCCATGCCAGGAACTGTTGGCGTCGAGGAGCTGCCCATCTCTGTTTCGCGGCAAGCAATCTTCTGTGAGATCGTCATTGCTGCTCCGCTGCACTTCTTCGACCGTGACCCAGTCGCCCGGGTCGCTGGCATTGGCGTCGCGGCCGTTGCCATCGGCGGCGGTTACCGCGTCCCGGATGAAGTCGTAGCCGGGAAGCAACTTGCCGTCGAGGTCCGGGTGGTCAAAGCGCACACCGGTGTCCAGAACGGCGACCACGACGCTGCTGCTGCCCGTTGTGGTGTCCCAAGCCGACTGCGTATCGATCGCGGAGACGAAAAGAGGGTTCGGCGGTTGGAGATACCACTGACCCACTTCGGGGTCGCCGCCCGCGGGGAAGTCGTAGAGCGGGTCGTCGGGCACCACATTGCGCCGCATCCGCCGGTCGGGCACGGCATAAGCCACTTCCGGGTCCGCGGCGAGCTGACGCGCCAGCGTGGCCGAGTCGATGCCGGTGGCCGTCAGGAGCCGCACCTCGCCGCCCAACGAACGCTGTGCCTGCGGCTGCGCGCCCTGGCGCACGGCCGCGCGCTCCAGGCGCTCGGCGAGCGGCGTGACACGGGCCGCACTCGCCGCCGCGGTCGGCGGCTTGAGCTTGACGATGACGCGTGCCCGCGCTTCGGAGCCGGCGGCAGCGGCCGCTGCGGGTATCGACGCACCCGTCGCGGCGAGAAGCGCCGTCAACGCAAGCGAAACACAAAGACTGGGCAGACGGTGCATGGCTTCTCGTGGCGGGCGGTCGAGCCGCCGAGTGTAGGAGGCGAGCGGACCTTACCAAGCGAGCCTGCGCCGGCGTCATGCAGGGATTTGCACCGATGCGTTGCAGCTCCGGGGGCGCAGGGCAGACCGCTCGAGAACAACGAGGCCGCTGCGTCGCATCACTCCAGTCACTTCGACGGGCGCGCACCAGTGTCTTCGGTGACCTCGGGCGACGAGCGGTCTTGTGGGCTCGCAGGGAAGCCGCCGCGCCGGCCTCCCCAAAGCCTCCCTTACTTCGCCGCCATCAGCGCGACGGTGGTATCGAGCATGCGGTTCGAGAACGCCCACTCGTTGTCGTACCAGCTCAGCACCTTGACCAGCTTGCCGTCGGCCGACACGCGCGTCTGCGTCGCGTCGAACACGCTGGAGCGCGCGTCGTGGTTGAAATCGACGCTGACCAGCGGCAAGGTGTTCACGCCGAGGATGCCTTTCAGCTCGCCTTCGCTGGCAGCCTGGAGCACCTTGTTGACTTCATCGACCGTGGTCGCGCGTTTGGGCGTGAAGCTCAGATCGACCACCGACACGTTGATGGTCGGCACGCGGATCGCGAAGCCGTCGAGCTTGCCGTTCAGCTCCGGCATCACCAGGCCGACCGCGGCGGCGGCGCCGGTCTTGGTCGGGATCATGCTCATCGTGGCGCTGCGCGCGCGGCGCAGGTCCTCGTGATAGACGTCGGTGAGCACCTGGTCGTTGGTGTAGGAGTGGATCGTCGTCATCAGGCCGGTCTCGACGCCGATGGTGTCGTGCAGCGCCTTGACCAGCGGCGCCAGACAGTTGGTGGTGCACGAGGCGTTGGAGATCACCGTGTCGCTGGCCTTGAGCACCTTGTGGTTCACGCCGAAGACGATGGTCGCGTCCACGTCCTTGCCGCCGGGCGCGGAGATGATCACCTTCTTGGCGCCGCCCTTCAGGTGCGCCGAGGCCTTTTCCTTGGTGGTGAAGAAGCCGGTGCACTCCATGACCACATCGACGCCCATCTCGCCCCAGGGCAGCTCGGCGGGGTTGCGGGTGGCGAGCACCTTGATCTTGTCGCCGTTGACCACCATGTGCTCGCCTTCGACCGCCACCGTGCCGGGAAAGCGGCCGTGCGCGGTGTCGTACTGCGTCAGGTGGGCGTTGGTGTTCGGGTCGCCCAGGTCGTTGATGGCGACGATCTGGATGTCGTGCTTCTTGCCGCCCTCGTAATGCGCGCGCAGCACGTTGCGGCCGATGCGGCCATAGCCATTGATGGCGACTTTGATGGTCATCGTGGTTTCCTTGGTTCAGTTTCTGGACAAGACCTTGCGCACCGTGGCCGCGACGTTCTCCGCCGTGAAGCCGAAGTGCTTGAACAGCACGTTTGCAGGCGCGGATTCGCCGTAGGTGTCGAGCCCGACCACGGCCGCGCAGCCGTATTTCCACCAGCCGTCGGTCACGCCCGCCTCCACCGCGACGCGCGGCAGTCCTTCGGGCAACACACTGCGTTTGTAGGCGGCGTTCTGGCGATCGAAGGTCGTCGTGGAAGGCACGGAGACGACGCGCACCGCGATGCCGGCCACCGCGAGCTGCTGCTGCGCGTGCAAGGCGAGCTGCACCTCGGAGCCGCTGGCGAGGATGACCGCCTGCGCCTTCTTCTTCAGCCCGACCTCGCCCGGCTCGGCCAGCACATAGGCGCCGCGGGCAATCTCGTCGAGCTGGTCCTTCGGGCAGTACGGCAGGTTCTGGCGCGACAGCAGCAGGGCCGTCGGCCGATCGGCGTTGAGCAGCGCGCGGGTCCAGGCGACCGCAGTCTCGGCGGTGTCGGCCGGGCGCCAGACATCGAGGTTGGGAATCAGGCGCAGGCTGGCCGCATGCTCGACGCTCTGGTGCGTGGGCCCGTCCTCGCCCAGGCCGATGCTGTCGTGCGTGAACACGTGAATCACCCGCTGCTTCATCAGCGCCGCCATGCGGATGGCGTTGCGCGAGTAGTCGCTGAAGGTCAGGAAGGTGCCGCCGTAGGGAATGAAGCCGCCGTGCAGCGCCAGGCCATTCATCACCGCGGCCATGCCGAACTCGCGCACGCCGTAGTTGATGTGGCGGCCGGGCCGGCCGTTTTCGCCCAGCACCGGACGACCGCCTTCGCCCATGCGCAACGGCGGCGTGCTCTTGGTGTTGGTGAGGTTGGAGCCCGTCAGGTCGGCCGAGCCGCCGATCAGCTCAGGCAGCGCGGCGGTGAAGGCTTCGAGCGCGATCTGGCTGGCCTTGCGGGTAGCGACCGTCTCCGCTTTTGTGTGCGCGGCAATCGCGGCATCGACGGCGGTCTGCGCGAAGTTGGCCGGCAGCTCACCCAGCATGCGGCGCTCGAATTCGGCCGCCATCTCCGGATGCGCCGCACGGTAGACCGCGAAGCCGGCCTCCCACTTCGCCTGCGCCTCGGCACCGCTCGCGGTGGCGTCCCAGGCGTCGTAGGCTTCCTGCGGCACATGGAAAGGCTCGTGCGTCCAGGCCAGCGCCGTGCGCGTGAGCACGATCTCGTCCGCGCCGAGCGGCTCGCCGTGCGCCTTGGCGGTACCGGCGCGGTTGGGCGAGCCCTTGCCGATGGCGGTCTTGCAGACGATGAAGCTCGGCTTGTCGGTGCTGTCCTTGGCCTTGGCGATCGCGGCATCGACCGCGTCGGTGTCGTGGCCGTCGATCGGGCCGATGACGTTCCAGCCGTAGGCCGCAAAACGTTGAGCGCTGTCGTCGATGAACCAGGGCGCGACCTGACCGTCGATCGAAATGCCGTTGTCGTCGTACAGCGCGATCAGCTTGTTCAGCTTCCAGGCGCCGGCCAATGCGCAGGCCTCGTGGCTGATGCCTTCCATGAGGCAGCCGTCGCCGAGGAAGACGTAGGTGTGGTGATCGACCACCGCATGCGCCGGGCGGTTGAACTCGGCCGCGAGCAGTTTCTCGGCCAGCGCCATGCCGACTGCGTTGGCGAGGCCCTGGCCGAGCGGGCCGGTGGTGGTCTCGATGCCGGGCGTGACGCCGACCTCGGGGTGGCCGGGCGTCTTGCTGTGCAGCTGGCGAAAGTTGCGCAATTCGTCGGCCGACAGCGCATAGCCGCTCAGGTGCAGCAGCGCATAGACCAGCATCGAGCCATGGCCGTTGGAGAGCACGAAGCGGTCGCGATTGGCCCAGCGCGTATCGGCCGGGTTGTGGCGAAGATGGCGACCCCACAGGGCCACCGCCATGTCGGCCATGCCCATCGGCGCGCCCGGGTGGCCGGAATTGGCCTGCTGCACGGCGTCCATGGCCAGCGCGCGGATCGCATTGGCCATCAGGACGGCATCGGGGGTGGTGGCGGGGTCGAGCGACGAGCGGAGTTGGGTGGCGGCCATGGGGGAAGAAGAGGGGTTGCGACGAGACGCGGGCCGCTGAACGGCAGAGCCGGCGATTTTACGAGGCGCATCCCCAGACCCGCTCGCCGCGGCGAATCGAGCCGCGCCCGGGCGCACTTGCTGCCCTAGACTGCGGCGCCATGAAAGCGCTGATCCTTGCGGCCGGCCGTGGCGAGCGCATGCGCCCGCTGACCGACCGCACCCCAAAGCCCTTGCTGCCGGTGCACGGCAAGCCGCTCATCATCTGGCACCTCGAAGCGCTCGCCGCCAGCGGGGTGCGCGAAGTCGTGATCAACACCGCCTGGCTCGAGGAGCAGTTCCCGGTCCTGCTGGGCGACGGCTCGCGCTTCGGCCTGGCCATCCGCTACTCGATGGAGGGCCGCGACCACGGCGGCGCACTCGAAACCGCGGGCGGCATCGCGACCGCGTTGCCACTGTTGCAAAGCGACACCTTCTGGGTGGTTGGCGGCGACGTGTTCGTGCCCGGCTTTCGTTTCGACGCGCAGCACGTGACCGACTTCACGGCCAGCGGCGATCTGGCCCACCTCTGGCTCGTGCCCAACCCGCCGCAGCACCCCCGCGGCGACTTCGGTTTGAGCCCGCAAGGCCGTGTGTTGGCCGCCGACCACACGCAAGCGCAGACCCGTTACACGTATTCGACGGTGGGCTTGTTCCAATCGGCGCTGGTGGCCGGTGTTGCGCCCGGCCGCAAGGCCGCGCTGAAGCCGTGCTTCGACGCAGCGATTGCGCAAGGGCGCATCAGTGGCAGCCTGTACACCGGCCCCTGGGCCGATGTCGGCACGCCGGAGCGCTGGCAGGCCCTGCAGGACGACGAGACATGAACGGGGGAGCGACACATGGATGCGCTGACGACGGCGCTGATCGGCGCGGCAGGCGTGGTGGCCGCAGTGCTGCTGCAGTACGCCGCAGTGCGGGGCCTGCGCGTGGCGCTGCTGGCCTACCAGCCGCTTTCGGGTGAACACACCGATTCCGCGCTTTACGAGCGCAGCGTGTGGACGCCGGGCGAGGGCGGCTTGCTGCCGGTCTGGCTGGCCTTGCTCGCCAGCGGCCTGCTCGGTGCGACCGCTCTGCGCTCGGCGGACTGGCCGTGGTGGCCGGCGCTGGGGCTGTGGGCCTTCGCGGTCGGCTGGGATCTGTGGGCCTGGGAGCGCGTGGCCGCCAGCGTGAAGTTCGTGACCTGGCGGCGGGGCTGGCGCAAATCGGCCCGGCGCGTTGCGATCTCCGATCTGCGCGACGTGCTGGTCGTCGAGCGCAACCGGCCGACGCGCGGGCCGGCCTGGCTGCGGCCGGGCGTGTGCCAATTCGTGCTCATGCTCAAGGACGGCAAAGCCGTCAAGTTGCCGCGCACCGGCGCCTCGCTCGGCGGCGAAGGAAGGGTCGAGGATCTGGCCAACTTCGTGCGGCTGCAGATGGACGTGGTGGCTGACAACCGCCGCCGCGCGGCCGCCGACAAGCGCGCCGCGCTGCGCCGTGCGCTGCACCCGATGGCGCCGGCGCACCCGGCCACCAAGCTCGATCCGTCGGCGTTGCCGCGCGGCTGAAGCGCGCTCGCCCCCGCTGTCACGCCGCCGTCACGCCGCTGTCATCGCGGCGTCGAAATCTCTTCATGTTGCGCACCTACGCTGACCGGTTGCCCAACAACGGAGAGTGCGAGATGAAGTTCCGGATGCGTTTGCTGTCGTCGGCCGTATTGATCGGCGCCTTGGCCGCTTGTGGGGGCGGCAATGACGACGACGATGGCGATGCCACGCCGTCGAGCGTTTCGCTGAGCCTGCTCGGGCGCTATTCGTCGGGTCAGTTCGATGCCGCCGCCGCCGAGATCCCCGCCTTCGACGCGGACTCGCAACGCGGCTTCGTCGTCAACGCCCAGGCCGGTGTGCTTGACGTGCTGGACCTGAGCGACCCGTCCATGCCGGTACGGCTCGCCTCGATCGACGCCAATGCCATCGCCGCAGGTGCGACGGTCAACAGCGTGGCCATCGCCAATGGCGTCATCGCAGTGGCCATCCAGGCGGCCGTCAAGACGGACCCGGGCTTCGTCGGCTTTTACCGTGCCGACGACCTGAGCGCGATCGGCAGCGTGAAGGTGGGCGCGCTGCCCGACATGCTCATCTTCACGCCCGATGGCCGCAAGGTGCTCGTGGCCAACGAGGGCGAGCCGAGCGACGACTACCAGACCGACCCGCAGGGCTCGATCAGCATCGTCGATGTCTCGGACCTGGCCGACATCACGGTGCGCACCGCCGGCTTCACGGCCTTCGACGCAGATGCCGCGGCACTGCGCAGCGCGGGCGTGCGCATCTACGGCCCGGGCGCGAGCGTCGCGCAGGACCTCGAGCCGGAATACATCGCCGTATCCAGCGACGGCGCGACCGCCTGGGCGGTGCTGCAGGAAAACAATGCGCTGGCCAGGATCGACATCGCCACCGCCACGGTGCTCGAGATCAAACCGCTCGGCTTCAAGGACCATGGCCTGGCCGACAACGGCTACGGCTCCAGCAACGCCTTCGATGCCAGCGACGAAGAAGGCGGCGCCATCAACATCCGCAACTGGGCGGGCGTGCGCGGCCTGTACCACCCCGACGCCATCGCTGCCTACAGTGCCGGTGGCCAGACCTACTTGGTCAGCGCAAACGAGGGCGACGCCCGCGCCTGGGGCGAGGACAACCCAGCCTACTGGGCCGGCGATACCAGCCTCGGCTTCGTCGAGGAATTCCGGGTGAAGCACCTGGTCAACGCGACCGGTTTTGACGTCCGTGCCGGTGACGATCTGCCGCCTCAACTGAGAGCGCTCGCGGCCGGCGCCCTGCTCAACCCGGTGACCTTCGGCTATTGCGGCGCGACCGTCGGCAACCCCGGCGCCTGCCGCGACGATGAGCAACTCGGCCGCCTCAACGTGACCTGGACGATGGGCTTTCGCACCGACGCCGGCGGCGCGCCGGTGCTCTTCGACGCCAGCGGCGTCGAGAACCCGGCCGGCGACCGCCTGATGTACGACGCGCTCTACTCCTTCGGTGCGCGCTCGTTCTCGATCCGCGACGAGGACGGCACGCTGGTCTTCGATTCGGGTGACGCCATCGAGCGTTTCATCGCCAGCGATGCCTGCCTGGCCGGCGCCGACCGAGACATCGCCTGCCGCGACTTCTTCAACAGCGGTCACGACGAAGGCGACGCGCTGGACAGCCGCAGCGACGCCAAGGGTCCCGAGCCCGAGGGCCTGGCGATCGGCCGCATCGGCGACAAGACCTTCCTCTTCCTCGGCCTCGAGCGCATGGGCGGCGTGCTGGTCTACGACATCACCGATCCGCGCGCACCGGTGCGCATCGACTACCTCAACACCCGCGAGGACTGGACCACCGAGGATCCGGGCACCGTGCTCGCCACGGTGGGCGACCTCGGTCCGGAAGGGCTGGCCTTCATCTCCGCCGACGACTCGCCGACCGGTGAGCCGCTGCTGATGGTGGGCAACGAAGTCAGCGGCACGACCGCGATCTACCGGGTCGAGCGCACGTTCTGAGCGCCGGCCAGGGACGCTTTGCTCCCTCTCCCGCGTACTCGTGGGAGAGGGAGCAAAACGGGCTGCCTTTTCGGCGACGGGTCTTGTGCGTGCGGCCGTCTTCCTTTCAGCGTCGCGCCTCAAACCGCCAGCGGCTGCGTGATCGCGTCGATGCGCGCGAGCACCTCGGGGGTGAGCTTGGGCGTGAGTTCGAGCGCACCCAGGTTGTGGTGCAACTGCGTGAGCTTGCTCGCGCCGAGGATCACCGTGCTCACGTGCGGATTGCGGTTGATCCAGGCGATGGCCAACTGCGCCACGCTGCCGCCCAGCTCGGCGGCGATCTTCTCGAGCTCGCCGACGGCCGCGTTCTTCTGCACATCGAGCAGATCCCCGCGCAGGAAAGCCATGTTTTCCAGCGAACCGCGGCTGCCTTCGGGAACGCCCTTGCGGTACTTGCCGGTGAGCAGGCCGCTGGCCAGCGGGCTCCAGGTCGTCAGGCCCAGACCGATGTCTTCATACAGCCGCGCGTACTCGTGCTCGACGCGCTTGCGGTGAAACAGGTGGTACTGGGGCTGCTCCATCACCGGCTTGTGCAGGTGGTGCTTGTCGGCAATGTCCCACGCCGCGCGAATTTCGGCCGCGCTCCATTCGCTGGTGCCCCAGTAGAGCAGCTTGCCTTTGGTGATGAGGTCGTGGAAGGCCCAGACCGTTTCCTCGATCGGCGTGGCCGGGTCGGGCCGGTGGCAGAACACCAGATCGACGTGATCCATCTGCAGGCGCGCCAGCGACGCGTCCATCGCATGGTGCAGGTACTTGCGGTTGAGCGTGTCCTGCGCGTTGATGCGCGGCCGCTGGCCCGCCTGGGCGCGGTCCAGGCCCCAGAAGAACTTGGTCGAGACGACATGGTCCAGCCGCGAGAGGCCGAGCTGCTTGAAGGCCTCGCCCATGATGGTTTCGCTGCGGCCGTTGGCGTAGACCTCGGCGTTGTCGAAGAAGTTGATGCCGGCATCGATGGCAGCGGCGAGCATCTCCTTGGCCGAGGCCACGTTCACCTGGTTGTGATACGTGACCCATGAGCCCAGCGACAACTCACTGACCTGCAGGCCGCTGCGGCCGAGACGTCGGTATTGCATGCGTGTTTCTCCGTTTTCACGCCGCGCGAAAGGGGAAAGAGGAGAAAGCGGGCGGCGTCTAGACTGATGAGCGTACCCACTGCCGCATCGCCCCATGCCCACCGACGTCTATGCCTCGCGCCGTGCCCGCGTCTGCGCGGCGCTGCGCGCGGCCGGCGGCGGGCTCGCGCTGCTGCCCACCGC